>NZ_VOJB01000063.1:6574-7338 GCF_007910085.1 Klebsiella sp. ME-303
GGGCCTGCTCGGCGGCCTGCGCGATCTGCAGGCCAAAGCGAAGCAGCAGGGCCACGACCTGGTGCTGTCCATGAGCATCGGCGGCTGGAGTATGAGTAACGGTTTCCATGAAACCGCCGCGTCTGACGCCGCGCGTAAGGTCTTTGCCAAAGGCGTGGTAAAACTGTTCAAGCAGTTCCCGATGTTCAGCGAAGTGGACATTGACTGGGAATATCCGAATGCCGAAGGCGCTGGCAACCCGTACGGCCCGGAAGACGGCGAGAACTACGCCCTGCTGATTGGCGAACTGCGTAAGCAGCTGGACGCCGCAGGCCTGAGCAACGTCAAAATCTCCATTGCCAGCTCGGCGGTGGTCAAGACGCTCGGCTACTCCAACGTCAATGCGCTGCTGGAAGCGGGCCTGTACGGTATCAACGTCATGACCTATGACTTCTTCGGTACCCCGTGGGCGGAGAGCGTGACCCACCACACCAACCTGAAGGCGCTGGAAGAAGGCGGCTGGGGGGTGGATACCGTTGTCGGCCATCTGCTGTCCGAAGGCTTCCCGGCAGAGCGCATCAACATTGGTTACGCTGCCTACACCCGTAACGGGCGCAACGCGGAGCTGGAATCCCTGTCCCCGCTGAAAGGCACCTATAACCCGGGCACCGGCACCACCGTCGGCTCCTTCGAATCGGGTACCACCGAATGGTACGACATCATTTATAACTACCTGGATCTGGAAAACCAGAAAGGCCGTAACGGCTTCAACGTCTACACCGACA
>NZ_VOJB01000063.1:7452-34533 GCF_007910085.1 Klebsiella sp. ME-303
ATGAAGAAGATGCGACTACCGACGTGAACCACGCGCCGAAAGCCGCCGTTGAACTGCGCGTCGTCGGCGGCTCTACCGTACAGCTTTCCGGTGAAGGATCCTCTGACGAAGATAAAGACGATATCACCTTCAGCTGGGGTGTTCCGTCTGAAATCACCGTGGCTGACAAAACCGTTCCCGTGATCGAGTTCGTCGTTCCGGACGTTTCCGTTAAAACCAACTTCCAGTTCACCCTGTTTGTCCGGGATGTCTGGGGCGAGCCTTCTACCCAGCAGCGTTTCGTGCTGGTCGCCGTTCCGGCTGCGTCTCAGATTCAACCTGAGCCGGAAGAGGAAGATAGCGTTGTGCCCGTAGAGCCGGAAGAAGATACCACGCCGGCAGAAGATGAGACTTCGGGGGATGACGCGACTACGCCTTATCCGCTGTGGGATGCCGCAACCGTGTACGGTGGGAACTGGGGGTCATTCGAAACGGTAAGCTGGAAAGGCCATAACTACCAGGTGAAATGGTGGTCTCAGGGCGATCAGCCGGACCTGAACTGCGCTGCGGGCCAGGCATGGACTGACCTTGGTGCTTACTAATCCTTTTCATTAAAGGAAAAGGATTGAGTTCAACAATACAAGCCCCGGAAAACCGGGGCTTTTTCCACCAGGGAACGAGGAGTGTTGTCAATGACGGTCTCGATTAAAAACAGCCAGATCGATGTGAATAGCTGGTATCAGAAAATCACGTTAACCATCACCAATGAAAATAACCGTGCCGTGGATATGAATCATGCGGTCATTAGCTTTACCGGGTCCGGCCATCAGGATCCGTGGGGAAATTTTGGCGGTACCCTCAAAGGGGACATGCCTCTTACGTTAAGCGGTAAATCACAGGGGACCGTTGACGTCAATGAAATCATTATTAATAACAGCCGGCAGCTGTTACTGCAGCCGGGCGAAAGCGGTACGTTATTCTTCAGTTTTGCCGCCACTCAGGTTCCGGTAAAACTCTCGACCTTCACATTAACGCTGGCCTCTTCGGCACAAGACGAGACAACGGATGACGCTGCAGATGAGGTTGAGCCCGAACCTGAAGTTCCCGCCGATGATGATACTGATAGCCTGAAGCCCGAACCTGAAGACAATATCCCTGCTGATGAGGAAACGGATGAGGTTGCTCCGGAACCTCAAGAGCAGGGTGATGATGCGGTTGAGGAAGAGGAAGGGATAGTTATTGCGGCAAGCCAGCTGAGTACAACCAGCTGGTATCAGCGCGTCACCCTGACGCTGACCAATCTCTATTCCCACTCTATCGATCTTAATCAACTTAAGCTGGAGTTTACCGCCAGCGGGCATCCCGATCCTTACAGCCCGTTCAGCGGTTCTTTGCTCGGCAATAAGCCCGTGACGCTGGGCAGCGACGGCGGTTGGCCCATCGAGAAAAATACGATTACCATTCATCATGATGGCGAGTTCTGGCTGACGGCCGGGGCCAGCGCCGAGCTGCAGTTCTTTCTTTCCGCTACCCAAACTCCGGTCACGATGAGCGGCTTAACCGCAACCCTGGCGCACGATCCTGGCCGTCAGGGGACGATTGAAATTGAGTTTCCACCGTTGGCGGAAAGCACAACCCTCAAGCCGACCATCGATCTGCGCTATCCAGACGCAACATCACAACGCTTTGCCGGCGAGTGGGGACAGGCTTTAGTCATCGGCGATCTTAGCGCCGGCGATTACGCTATCACCGTGCTGGAGCTGTGCAATGATGATATGCGGATCGCGCCCGTTGAATCGACGTATTCGCTTAAGCTTGTTTCCGGTCATGACGCCCAAACCTGCCGGGTTGCGTATCAATCGCCAGTACCGTTGGCTTCGGTACGCCTGACTGTCGATGCCCCTGAGTTCATCGGCGCGGAAATGGTGGTTGAGCTGTGGACGGAATCTGGCGTCTGCGAAAGAACCCTGACAATGCCCGTCAATCAAATGCAGCTGGTGACCCGGCTTACCGCGGGGCACCGCTATCAGATGGGTTTGCAACCTGCGGTTATCAATAACCAGATGGTGACGACTCCCGCCCTGCCGACTATTTTTACCCCTGAACAAGGGGTGGCGAAAGAGGTGCTCGTCGGCTTCCGGCAGACGGAGGTTGATAGCCATGATTTTGTTGAGGTTCAGGCCACTATACTGGGCTTGCCTGAGGGCGTTTCGCCCCAGCGCTATCGGTTCTGCTATGGGCAATATCAATATACTCTGATGCTGGAGAGCACTCCCCATCTGCAAACGCTGGCGATGCCTATGGCTCCTGGCCAGTACAGCGTTGAGGCGCCAGAGGTTTATCTCTCCGGGACGCCGTGGCGCTGTGAACCGGACGCGCCGCTGCGGCTGTTGCAAAGCGTCAACCATATCACCCTGGAGTTTGTTCAGGGCGTTCCCTTGCAGGTTAAAGGCTGGCCAAACTATCTCGCCCACGGTGGCGTGACGGTGAATGCGGCGGACACCGTATCGCTATACCGCGACGTCCCCTTTAGCGCCCTGTTTAAATACGATGGTTTTGATGGCGGCGGTGACCCTGTCCCGGCTGCGGAAGTGGATAAAAACGGCGACGGCTTTCTTGATTATGATTCGCTCCCGATTCACAAAACCGTTCCTCTGGTACGTGAGATTGAAAAAGAGGCGGGCCGTTGCGTAATGCCGGTCATGGTGGTGTATACCGCCAATGCCAGCGGCGGCAGCGCGCTCGCCGATCTCCAGGACGCTCAGCGGTTGCGTAACCATTTTGGCAACTTCATCACCCAGTGTCTCGCGGCGCAATCCTGGAAGGATGACGAGCATCCGGTTCCCGCCACCTTTGTGCTGAACCCCGATTTTCTTGGCGCGATGCAGCAGGAGCCGTATGGCTACGCTGCGGTGCGTCAAGCGAATAGCATGCAGGTTAATGTCCAACTGGCGGCCGCGATTAACGCTTTGCCTGCGCTTCCGGGATTCAGCGCGCCGGTGTTGCCGACGTTCTCTAACGATCTCTACGGTTATGTCCAGGCGATCAACTACATTGTGCGGCAGTTCGCGCCGGATGTGGCATTCGGCTGGCAGACAAACGTATGGGCGACGGGAACGGCAGATTGGGTACTCAGGCCGAACGCCGATCCGGCCGCGCAGGGGACCGCTATCGCCAACTTTATCAATGAGCTGGGTGTCTATAGCGGTGAGTATGCGCCAGACTTTATCGCTTTTGATAAATTTGAGCGCGATTGCTTTAGCCCTGATGCATTAGCGCACTATGCCTGGAACGCGACCTGCTGGTTTAATTATCTGGGGATGGTAAAACACGCGGCTAAAGCGCTGCGTAAACCGGCAATGCTGTGGCAAATTCCGGGCGGCCATATGCCAACCGTGGATGAAGGCAGCAGTAAAATTGCCGCCGCGCATTACGCATCGGGCGGAAGCTTCTTTATGGGCGATGCGCGTATTGGCTGCGATCTCGATACCATCGCGTCAGATCTGCTCAATACGGCGGTGAATAGCGCAACTTACGGCGCGGCGACCGTCGGTGACTTTTTACGCCAGGATAAGGGTTACGACTGGGGGCAAATGCAGGCATTGAATCTACCCGACTACCATGTTTTCTCAGTACTGTGGGGCGGCGGCTCGACGGTAAGCATAACCACCATTCACTCTAATGGTGAAGATGGCGGTTGGCTTGCAGATAAAATGGTTGAGTATTATACCGCACCGGCCTATTTCAGTTAATGTCACATTTACCCCGCCATAGCGCCTGAAAAATGCATCGCTGTTCATAGTGATTCAGAATATTTAATTTCTGAATCACTATTTTTAGTGTATTTTTATTTCGTGAGAGATAGTTTCAGCAGTTATTTTATTGTTATGTTAATTTTTTGTTTTGCGATTTATTTGTGGTTGTTGAAGTTTATATTAAGAATTTGCGCTTTGTGCTAAGTATTGCGTTTTCGTGCTTGCGGCTAAAAATATACTTCCGGGAGGATGTTTATAATGAATTGAAGATAACCTCCGTTAAGTATATCTTGGGGTAATCTATGATTATGGTAATAATGAAAAATGAAATTAGACGTTGCTGAAAATGATAATGGGAACACCCTGCATTCCTATCTTTTTTCCCAACAGGCTAAACCGCATGCAGCGCTTGATGCACTCTTCGCCTCGCTATGGTCCTTCGGTAAACCTTTTAATTTGGCTCCCGGAGATGAGTTTTTACTGAATTCAGACGGGGAAAATAAAATTGTGCTGCTGGAGTCAGGTATATTTTCCTTTTGCCGCTGTGGCAGCGGACTTCATGTTAATTCCTCTTTTGCTCCCGCCATTATCGGATTAGTCGATAGTTATGGGGTGACTTACAATTTTCCGACCCGGCCAGAACACTTTCTGATAGCGGAAACGAAGTGCAGCGGACGCGCAGTGTCTCTGCCCGACTTTATCAAGACTGTTGATGAGTGCGATCTGTGGCACGATGTCGCACGAATACTTGCCTATCGTCTGATGGTCATGAGCGTACGCGATCGTGAATTGGTCGGTGTGGATTCTTATCTGAAGGTGAGATCGTTATTAATCGAGCTTTGGGCTTATGCCAGCGAATATCGACAAAGTATTAATGTGCTTAACTTCATTCAACGCCGAACAGGAATTTCCCGTAGCCGTACCATGAAGCTTCTCTCTGAACTGAAAAAAGGCGGCTATATAACTATTGATGGCGGCCGTTTAATAGATATGAAAAAATTACCCACGGCTTTTTAATACTTTTCAGGGCAAAGGTGTTTATTAGTATTAGTAGTCACCTTTTAAACTTTCTTGGTACGGAAATTGTCGAGATATTCATATATTGATTATCCTGTCAATCATGCTAATGACGTAAAGAGAGATTTCCCATTGGTATAATTTTTAAATATCTTATGGGACATAAAAAAGTCGACGATCGCGGCAACCGCTCATGCATCATCCCATTCACGCTAAGCTAATACGCATAACCATGAAGATGGCGATACGGATTCTTTCCTTATGGCCGTTGAGGATGGGGCTGGCGTACCTCTGACTTCCTGTTCGGACAACGCAGCGTCACCCATTGACGAGCGGACGGCCAATCTCTTAATGAGGGTTAATTCGTAAAAAACGAATGTAATGGCAATTTAAAACTGATTTTTTCGAGGTTTCCGCATATGTACTATGCTTTTATCGAGTTGTTTGCGGATATGGTGAGGTAAAAGTGAAACATCTGCAGCGTTTTTTTCAGAGCGATGCTTCCGGGGGCATTATCTTAATCCTGGCCGCTATCATGGCCATGTTATTAGCCAATACCGGCATGACCAGCGGCCTGTATCGCTCTTTTCTGGAAACGCCCGTCCAGCTGCGCATCGGTGCGTTAGAGATCAACAAGAACATGCTGTTGTGGATTAACGACGCGCTGATGGCGGTATTTTTCCTGCTTATCGGTCTGGAAGTGAAGCGTGAAATGAATCAGGGGGCATTGGCCAGCCGTCGCCAGGCGGTGTTTCCGGTGGTCGCGGCGTTGGGCGGAATGGTGGTTCCGGCGCTGGTCTACCTGGCGTTTAACGGCCAGGATGCGATTGCCAGAGAAGGGTGGGCAATTCCGGCCGCCACCGATATTGCCTTCGCGCTGGGCGTGCTGGCGCTGCTGGGGAATCGGGTGCCCGCCGCGCTGAAGATTTTCCTGATGGCGCTGGCCATTATCGACGATCTGGGCGCCATTATTATTATTGCGCTGTTCTATACGCACGATCTTTCCGTCGTCTCATTGGTTGTCGCTGCCGGAGCCATTGCTGTGCTGGCGGGGTTAAATCTGTGCGGCGTACGGCGTACCGGGATCTATATTCTGGTGGGCGCCATACTCTGGACCGCGGTTCTTAAGTCGGGGGTTCACGCAACGCTGGCCGGGGTCATTGTCGGCTTTATGATCCCGCTAAAAGAGCAGAACGGCAAATCGCCGGCGAAGCAGCTTGAGCACGTGCTGCATCCGTGGGTGGCATTCCTGATCCTGCCCCTGTTCGCCTTCGCTAACGCGGGCGTTTCTTTGCAGGGCGTCACGGTAGAAGGGCTGACCTCACTGCTGCCGTTGGGTATTATTGCCGGGCTGTTTATCGGTAAGCCGTTGGGTATTAGCGTCTTCTGCTGGCTGGCGCTGAAGCTGAAATGGGCTTCGTTACCCGAAGGAACCACCTGTAAGCAAATTATGGCGGTCGGCATCCTGTGTGGGATTGGCTTCACAATGTCGATTTTTATTGCCACCCTGGCCTTCGGTAGCGTCGACCCCGGATTGATCAACTGGGCCAAGCTTGGCATCCTGATTGGATCGATATTATCGGCCGTCACGGGATACATAATATTGCGTAAGCGCGTAACGGATTCGGGCTACGCGGCTTAACATCTCACGGAGAGCCGCTACGGCTCTCCTGGACATTATCAGGGAGAGAAGCATGTCGCATATCAACTACAACCACCTGTACTACTTCTGGCATGTCTACAAAGAGGGCTCCGTTGTTGGCGCGGCGGAAGCGCTGTTCCTGACGCCGCAGACCATTACCGGGCAAATTAAGGCGCTGGAAGAACGCCTGCAGGGGAAATTGTTCAAGCGTAAAGGAAGGGGGCTGGAGCCTAGCGAATTAGGTGAATTGGTGTTCCGCTATGCGGATCGCATGTTTACGCTGAGCCAGGAAATGCTCGACATCGTTAACTACCGTAAAGAGTCGAATCTGCTGTTTGATGTTGGCGTTGCGGATGCGCTGTCGAAAAGGTTGGTGAGCGGCGTACTGGATGCCGCCGTCGTCGAGAATGAACAGATCCATTTACGCTGCTTCGAGTCGACCCACGAAATGCTGCTGGAGCAGCTAAGCCAGCATAAACTCGATATGATTATCTCCGACTGCCCCATCGATTCCACCCAGCAGGAAGGGCTGTTTTCGGTGAAAATCGGCGAGTGCAGCGTGAGCTTCTGGTGCATGAATCCGCCGCCGGAAAAACCGTTCCCCGGCTGTCTGGAAGAACGCCGTTTGCTGATCCCCGGCCGCCGTTCTATGTTAGGGCGCAAGCTGCTGAACTGGTTTAACTCGCAGGGTTTGCAGGTGGAGATTCTGGGCGAGTTTGATGATGCGGCGTTGATGAAGGCCTTCGGCGCGGCGCACAATGCGATATTTGTCGCGCCGACGCTCTATGCGCATGATTTCTATAGCGATGAGTCGATAGTCGAGATCGGACGCATGGACAACGTCATGGAGGAGTATCACGCCATCTTTGCCGAACGAATGATCCAGCATCCAGCGGTGCAGCGTATTTGTCATCGCGACTATTCGGCGCTCTTTACGCCGCCTCAGGCATAGGCCAGAACGGTTTCTTGCCGCGCGGAAAATACCCCACCAGTTCATGCGGAAGCATGAGCTGGCTGCGATAACCAGAACGCGAGTCGTGACGTATTACGTGATAAACGACAGGCATAAAAAAACCCGCTTTCGCGGGTTTTTTTACAAAGCGACAACAAGCAGGCGATTAAGCCAGTTTGTTGATCTGAGCGGTCAGGTTTGCTTTATGACGCGCAGCTTTGTTTTTGTGGATCAGACCTTTAGCAGCCTGACGGTCCACGATTGGTTGCATTTCGTTAAATGCTTTCAGTGCAGTAGCTTTGTCGCCAGCTTCAATAGCTGCGTATACTTTCTTGATGAAAGTACGCATCATAGAGCGACGGCTAGCGTTGTGCTTGCGGGCCTTTTCAGACTGAACGGCGCGCTTCTTAGCTGATTTGATATTAGCCAAGGTCCAACTCCCAAATGTGTTCTATATGGACAATTCAAAGGCCGAGGAGAATGCCCGTTTAGCCTTCTTTTGTCAATGGATTTGTGCAAATAAGCGTCGTTTAAACCAACAACGCTTTATTACGTAGTGATGGCGCAAGATTCTACCAGCTTGTTGCAGGCGAATACAGCCTTTCGACCATAAAAATCGACGACGCTGGAGAGATTTTCCCGCAATCTCGCGCTGAGTGAATGAATTCCCGGGATCTTTCGGTGAAGAGGTGCAATCGCTGGTTAACGTCGCCAGTTGTACAAGGTATACTCGGACGATTTTCACTGTTTTGAGCCAGACATGAAGCTGATACGCGGCATACATAATCTCAGTCAGGCCCCGCACGGGTGCGTGCTGACCATTGGAAATTTTGACGGCGTGCATCGCGGGCACCAGGCATTATTGCAGCGTTTGCGCGCAGAAGGTCGCCAGCGTGGCTTACCGGTGGTGGTGATGATTTTTGAACCACAGCCGCTTGAGCTTTTTGCCGCCGATAAAGCGCCCGCGCGTTTAACGCGCCTGCGTGAGAAGCTGAATTATCTGGCCGAAAGCGGCGTCGATTACGTACTGTGCGTGCGCTTCGATCGGCGCTTTGCGGCATTGACCGCCCAGGACTTTATCAGCGAACTGCTGGTGCGCCAGCTGGGCGTCCAGTTCCTCGCCGTTGGCGATGATTTCCGCTTTGGCGCCGGTCGCCAGGGGGATTTCTTGTTACTGCAAAAAGCCGGCGTGGAGTTCGGCTTTGACGTCACCAGCACTCAAACCTTCTGTGAAGGCGGCGTGCGCATCAGCAGCACGGCGGTACGCCAGGCGCTGGCGGACGACGATCTGCCCCTCGCGGAGACGCTGCTGGGGCATCCGTTTACCATCTCCGGTCGCGTCGTGCACGGCGATGAGCTCGGGCGCACAATAGGCTTCCCGACGGCGAATTTACCGCTGCGCCGTCAGGTTTCCCCGGTAAAAGGGGTCTATGCGGTAGAAGTGACAGGGCTTGGCGACAAACCTTTTATGGGCGTCGCCAACATTGGTACTCGTCCAACGGTCTCCGGCGTGCGTCAGCAGCTGGAAGTTCATCTCCTGGATGTTGTAATGGACCTCTACGGTCGCCATATAGATGTAATACTGCGTAAAAAAATACGTAATGAGCAGCGATTTGCGTCGCTTGATGAGCTGAAAACGCAAATCGCACGTGATGAGTTAACGGCCCGCGACTTCTTTGGGCTAACCGGCCAGGCATAACCCTGACGGTGTTTATCAAACCGAAATACGGAACCGAGAATCTGATGAGTGACTATAAATCGACCCTGAATTTGCCGGAAACAGGGTTCCCGATGCGCGGCGACCTCGCCAAGCGTGAACCGGGAATGCTGGCGCGTTGGACCGATGATGACCTGTACGGCATCATTCGTGCAGCCAAAAAAGGCAAAAAAACCTTCATTCTGCATGATGGCCCTCCTTATGCGAATGGCAGCATTCATATTGGTCACTCGGTTAACAAGATTCTGAAAGACATTATCGTTAAGTCCAAAGGGCTGGCGGGCTATGACTCTCCGTACGTACCGGGCTGGGACTGCCACGGTCTGCCGATCGAGCTGAAAGTGGAGCAAGAGTACGGTAAGCCGGGTGAGAAATTCACCGCCGCCGAGTTCCGCGCTAAGTGCCGCGAATACGCCGCCACCCAGGTTGACGGACAGCGTAAAGACTTTATCCGTCTGGGCGTGCTGGGCGACTGGTCGCACCCGTACCTGACCATGGACTTCAAAACCGAAGCCAACATCATCCGCGCGCTGGGTAAAATCATCGGCAACGGCCATCTGCACAAAGGCGCTAAGCCGGTGCACTGGTGCGTAGACTGCCGTTCCGCGCTGGCGGAAGCGGAAGTCGAGTATTACGACAAAACCTCTCCGTCCATCGACGTGGCGTTCCACGCGGCCGATAAAGCGGCGGTGCTGGCGAAATTTGGCGTGGCCGACGTCAACGGCCCGGTTTCTCTGGTTATCTGGACCACCACCCCGTGGACCCTGCCGGCGAACCGCGCCATCTCGCTCTCCCCGGAGTTTGACTATGCGCTGGTGCAGGTTGACGGTCAGGCGCTGATTCTGGCAAAAGACCTGGTCGACAGCGTGATGAAGCGCGCCGGCATTGCTGATTACACCATCCTGGCGGTGGTGAACGGCGCCGAGCTGGAACTGATGCGCTTTAAGCATCCGTTCCTCGATTTTGACGTCCCGGCGATCCTGGGCGATCACGTCACGCTGGACGCGGGTACCGGTGCGGTGCATACCGCGCCAGGCCACGGTCCGGATGACTATGTCATCGGTCAAAAATATGGCCTTGAAGTGGCGAACCCGGTTGGCCCGGACGGCGCCTATCTGCCGGGAACCTACCCAACGCTGGACGGCGTAAACGTCTTTAAAGCCAACGATGTTGTCGTTGCGCTTCTGTCAGAAAAAGGCGCGCTGCTGCACGTTGAAAAAATGCAGCACAGCTACCCGTGCTGCTGGCGTCACAAAACGCCGATCATCTTCCGCGCCACGCCGCAGTGGTTCGTGAGCATGGATCAAAAAGGCCTGCGCAAACAGTCGCTTTCCGAAATCAAAGGCGTGCAGTGGATCCCTGACTGGGGCCAGGCGCGTATCGAATCGATGGTCGCCAACCGTCCTGACTGGTGTATCTCCCGTCAGCGCACCTGGGGCGTACCGATGTCGCTGTTCGTGCATAAAGAGACGCAGGAGCTGCATCCGCGCACGCTGGAACTGATGGAAGAAGTGGCGAAACGCGTAGAAGTCGACGGCATCCAGGCGTGGTGGGATCTCGATTCCCGCGACATCCTCGGCGCCGACGCGGATAGCTACGAGAAGGTGCCGGATACGCTGGACGTCTGGTTTGACTCCGGGTCGACCCACTCTTCCGTCGTTGACGTGCGTCCGGAGTTCGCCGGTCACGCCGCCGATATGTATCTGGAAGGCTCCGACCAGCACCGCGGCTGGTTTATGTCATCCCTGATGATCTCTACCGCGATGAAGGGCAAAGCGCCTTACCGCCAGGTACTGACCCACGGCTTTACCGTTGATGGCCAGGGCCGCAAGATGTCCAAGTCTATCGGCAATACCGTTTCTCCGCAGGACGTGATGAACAAGCTGGGCGCGGATATTCTGCGCCTGTGGGTGGCTTCCACCGACTACACCGGCGAAATGGCGGTCTCTGACGAGATCCTCAAACGCGCCGCTGACAGCTATCGTCGTATCCGTAACACCGCGCGCTTCCTGCTGGCGAACCTCAACGGTTTCGATCCGGCAAAAGATATGGTGAAACCGGAAGAGATGGTCGTGCTGGACCGCTGGGCAGTAGGCTGCGCGCAAGCGGCTCAGGACGATATCGTCAAAGCCTACGAATCCTACGACTTCCACGAAGTGGTGCAGCGCCTGATGCGCTTCTGCTCCATCGAAATGGGCTCGTTCTGGCTCGATATCATTAAAGATCGCCAGTACACCACCAAGGCTGACAGCATCGCGCGTCGTAGCTGCCAGACCGCGCTGTACCATATTGCCGAGGCGCTGGTGCGCTGGATGGCGCCGATCATGTCCTTCACCGCTGACGAAATCTGGGGTTACCTGCCGGGCGACCGCGAGAAATACGTCTTTACCGGCGAATGGTATACCGGCCTGTTTGGCCTGGACGCTGACGAAGCGATGAACGACGGCTTCTGGGACGCGTTGCTGAAGGTGCGTGGCGAAGTCAACAAGGTTATCGAGCAGGCTCGTACGGACAAGCAGGTGGGCGGCTCTCTGGAAGCGGCGGTAACGCTGTACGCCGATGCCGATCTCGCGGCGAAGCTGAACGCGCTGGGCGATGAATTGCGATTTGTCCTGTTGACCTCAGGGGCGAACGTTGCCGATTATGCGCAGGCTCCGGCCGACGCCTGGCAGAGTGAACTGCTCAAAGGTCTGAAAGTCGTGCTGAGTAAAGCCGAAGGTGACAAGTGCCCGCGCTGCTGGCATTACACCACGGATATCGGCAAGGTGGCGGAACACGCGGATATCTGCGGACGCTGTGTCAGCAACATCGCCGGTGACGGCGAAAAACGTAAGTTTGCCTGATGAGTAAACCGATTTGTTCAACGGGGTTACGCTGGCTGTGGGTCGTCGTAGCCGTGCTGATTATCGATTTAGGCAGTAAATTCCTGATCCTCCAGAACTTCGCTCTGGGGGATACGGTATCGCTGTTCCCATCGCTTAATCTGCACTATGCGCGCAACTATGGCGCGGCTTTTAGCTTCCTCGCCGACAGCGGCGGCTGGCAGCGCTGGTTCTTCGCCGGTATCGCTATCGGTATCTGCGTGATCCTTGCGGTGCTGATGTATCGTTCTAAGGCGACGCAAAAGCTGAATAATATTGCCTACGCCCTGATTATTGGCGGCGCGCTGGGGAATTTATTCGACAGGCTGTGGCATGGTTTTGTCGTCGATATGATCGATTTCTACGTCGGGAACTGGCACTTCGCCACCTTCAACCTCGCCGATACCGCTATCTGCATCGGCGCGGCGCTGATTGTGCTGGAAGGCTTCTTACCGAACGCGGCTGCGAAGAAACAGGCGTAACAAACTCGCCCGGCGGCGCTGCCGCCGGGCAAAACAAGTGAGCAACCTGCATGTCTAAATCAGTACAGAGCAACAGTGCGGTGCTGGTGCACTTCACCTTAAAGCTCGACGACGGCTCCACCGCAGAGTCAACCCGCAATAACGGTAAACCCGCGCTCTTTCGCCTGGGCGATACCTCGCTTTCTGAAGGTCTTGAACAGCATCTGCTGGGGCTGAAAGAAGGGGATAAAACCACCTTTTCGCTGGAGCCGGACGCCGCGTTTGGCATACCGAGCCCGGACCTGATTCAATATTTCTCGCGCCGGGAGTTTATCGACGCGGGCGAGCCGGAAGTCGGCGCGATAATGCTCTTTACCGCAATGGATGGCAGCGAAATGCCCGGCGTGATCCGCGAAGTGAACGGCGATTCGATCACCGTTGATTTCAATCATCCGCTGGCCGGGCGTACCGTTCATTTTGATGTTGAAGTGCTGGAGATCGATCCGGCGCTGGAGGGGTAAGATGCAGATTCTGTTGGCTAACCCGCGCGGCTTCTGCGCAGGCGTTGACCGCGCTATCAGCATTGTTGAAAATGCGCTGACGCTATACGGCGCGCCGATCTACGTGCGTCATGAAGTCGTGCACAACCGCTATGTTGTCGACAGCCTGCGTCAACGCGGCGCTATTTTTATCGAGCAGATTAGCGAAGTGCCGGACGGCGCCATCCTGATTTTCTCCGCCCACGGCGTCTCTCAGGCCGTTCGCAACGAGGCGAAAAGCCGCGATTTGACGGTTTTTGACGCCACCTGCCCGCTGGTGACTAAAGTGCATATGGAAGTCGCCCGCGCCAGCCGCCGCGGCGAAGAGTCGATTCTGATTGGCCACGCCGGTCACCCGGAAGTGGAAGGCACCATGGGGCAGTACAGCAACCCGCAGGGGGGGATGTACCTGGTGGAATCGCCGGACGATGTCTGGACGCTGGACGTGAAAAACGACGCTAAGCTGTCGTTTATGACCCAGACGACGCTCTCCGTCGACGATACCTCCGACGTGATTGACGCTCTGCGCGAGCGCTTCCCGAAAATCGTCGGGCCGCGTAAAGATGATATCTGCTACGCCACGACTAACCGTCAGGAAGCCGTCCGCGCGCTGGCCGGGCAGGCCGACGTGGTGCTGGTGGTGGGGTCGAAGAACTCCTCTAACTCTAACCGCCTGGCCGAGCTGGCGCAGCGGATGGGGAAAGCGGCCTATCTGATCGACGACGCGACCGATATCCAGGAAGCCTGGGTCAAAGAAGCGGATTGCGTCGGCGTGACCGCGGGCGCATCGGCGCCGGATATCCTGGTACAGAACGTGATTTCGCGTTTGCAGGAGCTGGGCGGCGGCGAAGCGGTGCCGCTGGAAGGCCGCGAAGAGAACATCGTTTTCGAGGTGCCGAAAGAGCTGCGCGTAGATGTCCGTGAAGTAGAGTAAGTTCTTTTTCGCCGCAGTATGAGAAGATGCCAGACTTAACGTCTGGCATTTTTTATGGAGAAACGATGCGCTTACCTATCATTCTGGATACCGATCCCGGCATTGATGACGCCGCGGCGATTGCCGCCGCGCTGTTCGCCCCCGAGCTTGATCTGCAGCTGATGACTACGGTGGCGGGCAACGTGTCGGTGGAGAAAACGACCCGCAACGCCCTTCAGCTTCTGCATTTCTGGAACGCCGATGTTCCCCTGGCCCAGGGCGCGTCGATGCCGCTGGTTCGCCCTCTGCGCGACGCCGCCTCGGTGCACGGCGAGTCCGGTATGGAAGGCTACGATTTCGTTGAACATCACCGCCAGCCGCTGGCGAAACCGGCGTTTCAGGCGATCCGCGACGCGCTGATGCACGCCCCGGAGCCGATGACCCTGGTGGCGATCGGCCCGTTAACCAACATTGCGCTTCTGCTGACCCAGTACCCGGAATGCCGCTTTAATATCCGTCGCCTGGCGATCATGGGCGGCTCCGCCGGGCGCGGCAACTTTACGCCGAATGCGGAATTTAACATCGCCATCGACCCCGAAGCGGCGGCTAAAGTGTTCAACAGCGGGCTGGATATCGTCATGTGCGGGCTGGACGTCACCAATCAGGCGATGCTGGCGCCGGATTACCTCGCCACTCTGCCAACGTTGAATCAGACCGGGAAAATGCTGCACGCTCTGTTTAGCCACTACCGTAGCGGCAGCATGAGCAGCGGGCTGCGTATGCACGACCTGTGCGCGATTGCGTGGTTGGTTCGCCCGCAGCTCTTTACCCTTGAACCGTGCTTTGTGGCGGTAGAAACCCAGGGTACATGGACCTCAGGCACCACGGTGGTTGATATCGAAGGCAGGCTGGGCCAGCCGGCAAATGCACGGGTGGCGCTGGGGCTGGACGTCGAAGGATTTCAGCGCTGGGCGGCCGAGGTGATTGCCCTGGCGCCTTAACCGGGGGACGAAGCGGCCGGCGCGGCGCTCAGGTATTGTGAGTGGCATCAACGACGTTGCGCCATAGCGCGCCCGCTTCATCCGTCCACATAAGCAGTAAGAGCGAAGCTAATCGTTCCGCCGCCGCGGAGAGAGGTCTGTTCTTTACGCGGATCATACCAAGCGTCCGCCGGATAACCGGCTCCACGAGCGGAACGCTCACGACGGTGCTATTGCCGCTATGGGGCATAGCCAGACAGGGAAGCGCCGAGACGCCCAGTCCGGCTTCGACAAGGCCGAGCGAGGTCGACAAATGCCTGACTTCATAAAACCAATCCAGTCGCCAGGGCTTATCCGCCAGGCATTTCTCTATTAACTGTCGGTTGCCGCTTGATTTCCTGACGCCGATTAAGGTCTGGCTCACCAGTTCCCGCCATTCGACTAATTTTCGACACGCCAGAGGGTGGTCTTGCCGACAGGCCAGAACAAAAGGCTCATTCACCAGGGGGATAAAATCGATGTCTGGATATGTGATGAAGTTCATGTTTATTCCAAAATCAACTTCGCCTTTTCGTACCGAGTTCATGCACGTTTCTATACCTTGTTCATAAATTCGTACTTTGATGTTGGGGTAGTTTTTATTAAATTGCACGATAGCGCGCGGTAAAAAGTAAAATACGGCGGTCGGAATGCAAGATAGCGTAACGGTATCATGTAATTGAGACGTTGAATCGTTGAGGTTAAATATTGCCGCATCAAGACTGGAAATCAACGCTTTGGCCTTGGGGAGCAGTATTTTTCCGGCCTGGGTAAGCGCAAGTTTTCGCGTGGTTCGTTCGAACAGCGCAATATTCAGATGACTCTCTATTTTTTTTATCTTTTTGGTGAGTGCCGGCTGCGAGAGGCTGAGCTGCTCGGCGGCTTTGCTAAATGAGCCAAGCTCTGCCACCGTGACAAAGGCTTTCATACCGGATAGTTCATTTTTCATTATTGCTCCGTAGGGTTTAATAAGCGTTGTTCTAAGTAGACGACAAGTCATTATTAAGCAGACATGCTTTTTTATTAATACTTAGCAGGAATAACTCTTATGGCAAAATTTTATCAACCAGCGAAATTCTTGCAAGTAGAATGAATCGGTAAAATATCTGACGTGATTTATCTGGCCGTTAATTAAGTAAATAAAAATCTTAAAGAACATAAAACCAATTAAATTCACGCGGCGTTTTATTCAATTCTTCTATTTATTTCTGGCGGATAAGGAACATGCTATGAAGAGCATTCCCTGTGTATTAATGCGTGGAGGGACATCAAAAGGTGCCTTTCTATTAGCAGATGATTTACCTAAGGATATTCAGAAACGTGATGAGTGCTTGTTAACCATAATGGGATCCGGTCACGAGCTGGAGATTGACGGTATTGGCGGAGGGAGCCCGCAAACCAGTAAAGTGGCCATTATTAGTCAATCCCTAAGCGACAAAGCGGATATCGATTATCTGTTTGTTCAGGTCATCGTCAATGAACGGCGGGTGGATACGACGCCAAACTGCGGCAATATGCTGTGCGCGGTTGGCGGCTTTGCCATTGAACATGGGTTGGTTAAGGCGGTGTCGCCGGTTACGCGAGTGCGTATAAGAAATGTGAACACCAATACCTTTGTTGACGCTGACGTTCAAACACCAGATGGAAAGGTTATTTATGAAGGCGATACGAAAATCGATGGCGTTCCAGGCCATGCCGCGCCGGTTGCGCTGACTTTTCTGAATGCCGCGGGCGCAAAATCCGGCCAGCTTTTCCCAACTGGCAATCGTATGGAAGTCTTTGATAATGTACGAGTGACCTGTATTGATATGGCGATGCCTATGGTGGTGATCCCGGCCCAGAGTCTGGGAAAAACCGGATATGAATCTGCCAGCGAATTAGATCGGGATACAGCCTTACTCAAATCGCTGGAATCTATTCGCCGTCAGGCCGGGAAGGCTATGGGGTTTGGGGATGTGAGCAATATGGTTATCCCTAAACCGGTTCTGATTTCTCCGGGGCTAAGCGGCGGAACGATAAATGTACGTTATTTTATGCCGCATAACTGTCATAAATCGCTGGCGATTACCGGCGCTATCGGTCTGGCAAGCGCATGCGTTATTCCAGGCACCATTGCGAATGAACTGACGAAGCTATCGGGCGATGGCGTTATTACGGTCGAACACCCCAGCGGGGGGATCGACGTCGATTTAAGTCATACAGCTGAGCGCCCGGAGGATATTCGGGCATCGGTTATACGCACCGCGCGGAAAATCCTTTCAGGAACGGTTTACATCCCCGAATAAATATCCACCCTCCGCTTATCTATCAATCCACCGTAGAAGAGGAGAGGGGAGGCATGTGAATACGTTCAGCAAGCATCCTCAAATATTGAGTGCAGGTAAGGAATGGAAATGCAAAATAATAAATTATGGAAGCTGCTTGTTATTATAGTAATACCGTTACTCATCAGTTTATGCCCGGCGCCGGAAGGATTATCAACACTTGCCTGGGTATTATCCGGTATCTATCTGGCAGCGATTGTAGGTTTAGTGATTAAACCGTTTTCTGAACCCGTGGTATTGCTGATCGCCGTTGCGGCATCAATGGTGATTGTGGGCAATTTGGGTGACGGTTCGATAAAAGCCGCCAGCGTATTAAGCGGATATTCATCAGGTACCACCTGGTTAGTCTTTTCTGCATTTACCCTGAGCGCGGCATTTGTGATTACCGGATTGGGTAAAAGAATTGCTTATATTCTTATCGGCAAGATTGGTAGCACGACGTTGGGCCTTGGCTATGTTACCGCTTTTCTTGACCTGATTCTGGCGCCCGCCACGCCGTCGAATACGGCCCGCGCCGGCGGCATTGTCTTACCCATAATCAATAGCGTCGCCGTCGCCTTAGGGTCAGAGCCGGAGCGGAGCGCGAAGCGCGTGGGCCATTACCTCATGCTGAACATCTATATGGTCACTAAAACGACCAGCTACATGTTCTTCACCGCCATGGCCGGGAATATCCTCGCGCTGAAAATGATCGAAGATATTTGCCACCTAAAATTGAGCTGGGGAGGATGGGCGCTGGCCGCAGGACTACCTGGCATCATTATGTTGCTGCTGACGCCGCTGATTACCTACAAGCTGTATCCGCCAGAATTAAAGCGGGTTGATAATAAAAAGATTGCTCAGACAGGCATAGACGCTTTGGGGCCGATGACGGTGCGGGAAAAGATGCTGTCTTGCCTCTTTGTTCTTGCGCTCGGCGGTTGGGTATTCAGCAGCGCCCTGGGGGTCAATGAGTCTACCGTTGCAATCTGCGTAATGGCGCTGATGCTGGTATTGAAAATCGTCACCTGGGATGACGTGATTAAGAATAAAGGAGGATGGAATACGCTCATCTGGTACGGGGGTATTATTGGTTTAAGCTCATTGCTCTCTAAGGTTGGATTTTTCGTATGGCTTGCAGAGGCGCTTAAAAATAATATTTCCTTTGATGGCCACGGCAATGTCGCTTTTATTGTGATTGTCGCACTGAGCATACTGGTTCGTTATTTCTTCGCGTCAGGGAGTGCTTATATTGTCGCCATGGTACCGGTCTTTGCCATGCTGGCGAATGTTTCTGGCGCACCGATAATGCTCACCGCGCTCGCGCTATTATTCAGCAACTCTTATGGGGGCATGGTAACCCACTACGGCGGTGCGGCTGGGCCAGTTATTTTTGGCGTTGGCTATAATGATATCAAATCATGGTGGATTATTGGTGGGATATTAGCATTGCTGACTTTTATTCTGCAAATCACCCTTGGGGTATGGTGGTGGGAGATGTTAATCGCCTGGGGGGTAATTTAAATAATCTTTAAGGAGATGAAGGTTTGCCCGGGCATCCTCTGATGCCCGGGGGTAAGTCCTCTTATTAAGAAAACATAGCCTTTTAGCAAGGTGAGGTGCGATATATTTATGTCTCCAGTTACGATTACGTTGTCGCTATTGGTTTTTTCTATTGTCATGTTTGTTTGGGAAAAAATACCTTTAGCGGTAACGGCCATGATTGTTTGTATTACTCTGGTGGTGACCGGGGTTTTTGATGTCAAAACGGCTTTTGCCGGTTTTATTAATCAAAATGTGATTTTGTTTGTGGCTATGTTTGTGGTTGGCGGCGCCTTATTCGAAACCGGGGTGACGGATAAAATTGGTAGTATGGTTACACGCTACGCCAGGACAGAAAAGCAGCTGATAGTCGTCATTATGCTGGTCTGCGGAACGCTTTCCGGGCTGCTATCCAATACCGGCACGGCGGCGGTCCTCATTCCTGTGGTGATTGGCGCAGCGATGAAATCAGGATATGCCCGGTCGCGCTTGCTTATGCCGCTGGCTTTTGCCTCGGCGCTGGGGGGAAATTTATCGCTGATCGGCTCACCCGGCAATCTTATCGCGCAGTCGGCGCTGGAGCAGGTTGGTCAACGCTTCGGGTTTTTTGAATATGCTAAGTTAGGCATTCCGATGCTGGCCTGCGGCATACTCTATTTTGTGACGATCGGCTATCGCATATTGCCAAAAACGAATGCGGCCCAGCGTCAAAGTGTTAATAATATTAAAGCGCAGGCATGCCCGAAATATAAGCAGGTGATTGCGCTATCGGTATTAATCCTGACCGTACTGGGCATGATTTTTGAGAAACAGATTGGTTTGCCGATTGCGATCGTCGGTTCAATTGGCGCATTGTCGTTGATTGTGACCCGGGTCATTACGGAAAAACAGGCTTACCAGGCTATCGACTCGCAGACGATTTTCCTCTTCGGCGGCACTCTGGCATTAGCAAAAGCGCTGGAAACCACCGGCGCTGGCGCCATTATGGCGCGCTCAATTATCGCGTTATTAGGCCAGCAGGCGTCGCCTTTCTTACTTCTGAGCGCCGTATTGATAATCTCCTGCGCGTTAACCAATTTCATGTCGAATACGGCAACCGCCGCTTTATTAATGCCGATTGGCCTGTCTATTGCTCATTCTATGGGCGCCGATCCCCGGGCGGTGTTAATGGCGATTGTTATCGGCTGTTCATGTGCTTACGCAACGCCGGTGGGCACCCCGGCTAATATGATGATTTTTTCCGCGGGTGGCCACAAATTTGTCGATTACGTTAAGGTTGGATTGCCGCTTATTTTGATATCGGTCATTGTCAGCTTTATTTTGCTGCCTGTTTTCTTCCCATTTTATTAATCGCGGTCAGCCATTTTTATCGAATGGCTAATGTCAGGCGTGTTTTTTCAACATCTAAGGATATATGTGATGATTAAATTGTATGACCACGGAGTCTATATATCACATCAGCACGGTATTATTGCCGCTGATAAGGGGTCAGTCGCGTTAGAGAAGCATGAGGCGCGCAAGGGAACGATCTCGTGGTCGATCCTCTCCGCCCATAATACTTCAGGGAATGAACAGCAGTTAAAAATTAAATTTGATTCAATGGCCTCCCACGATATTACTTTTGTGGGCATCATCCAGACTGCTAAGGCCTCGGGAATGGAACGTTTTCCATTACCCTATGTTCTGACGAATTGCCATAATTCGCTTTGCGCTGTCGGCGGCACTATCAACAGCGACGATCATATATTTGGTTTGTCCTCAGCGCAAAAATATGGCGGTATTTATGTCCCGCCCCATATCTCAGTTATTCATCAATATATGCGCGAGATGATGGCCGGCGGTGGGAAAATGATCCTGGGCTCAGACAGCCATACGCGCTATGGCGCTTTAGGGACCATGGCGGTTGGCGAGGGGGGCGGCGAGTTGGTTAAGCAACTGCTCGGAGAGACCTGGGATATTGATTATCCTGAGATTGTCGCCGTGTATTTGACAGGGAAACCCTCGCCCGGCGTTGGCCCTCAGGATATTGCCCTGGCGATAATTGGCGCGGTGTTCGAGCGCGGTTATGTGAAAAATAAAGTTATGGAGTTTGTGGGGCCTGGGGTGGCGACAATGTCTACCGACTTCAGGAATAGCGTAGATGTGATGACCACGGAGACCACCTGTTTATCGTCCATCTGGCAAACGGATGAAGAGACAAAAAACTACCTGCGTATTCACGGCAGGGAACAAGACTATTGTCCGCTCTCAGCAAAAGAGATGGCCTACTATGATGGCTGCATAGAAGTGAATTTAAGCACCATCAAGCCGATGATCGCCTTGCCTTTTCACCCTGCCAACGTATATGAAATTGATACGCTTAATGAGAATTTGCAGGATATTTTGCACGAGGTTGAGATTGCGGCGGATAACATTTCCCAGGGACGCGCCAGGCTCTCCCTGCTGGATAAAGTCGAACATGGAAAGCTGCGGATTCAGCAGGGGATCATCGCTGGCTGCGCTGGCGGAAATTATGTTAACGTGGTCGAAGCGGCTCATGCCTTGAAAAATCACGCCTGCGGCGATAGCGCTTTCTCTCTCGCGATATACCCCTCTTCCCAGCCGGTGTTGATGGACCTGACTAAAAAGGGCATGACCACCGCGTTATTGAGCGCCGGCGCAATTATGCGTACCGCATTTTGCGGCCCCTGCTTCGGCGCAGGCGACACGCCCATGCATAATGGACTGAGCATTCGCCACACGACGCGTAATTTTCCCAACCGGGAAGGGTCCAAACCCGGGAATGGGCAAATGTCGGCCGTTGCGCTGATGGATGCCCGCTCCATAGCGGCGACGGCTGCCAATGGGGGCGTGCTGACATCGGCTTCCGCGCTCGATTGCTGGGAAGACATTCCGCAGTATGAATTTGATGCTTCACCTTATCGGAGCCGTGTTTATCAAGGGTTTATTAAAGGAGCGTCCCGCCAATCGCTGATCTACGGCCCCAATATAAAAGATTGGCCGGAGATGAGTGAGCTGACGGACAATATTTTGTTAAACGTGACCTCAAAAATCATGGATCCGGTGACCACCACCGATGAACTGATTCCATCAGGCGAAACCTCATCATTTCGCTCCAATCCGTTAGGGCTGGCTGAGTTTACCCTTTCGCGACGCGATCCGGGCTATGTCGGCCGTAGTAAGAAGATTGCGGCGCTGGAAAAATTACGGATCGAGGGGGACGATCCTTGTCGTCTGGAGCCGCAGCTTGAGGCGGTTTTTTCCCGGATCCGCCAACTTCCGGGGCAGGAAAATGTCACGCTTGAGCAGACGGAGATTGGCAGCATGGTTTATGCGGTCAAACCCGGCGATGGTTCCGCACGAGAGCAAGCCGCCAGCTGCCAGAGAGTCCTTGGTGGCCTGGCAAATATTGCCCAGCAGTATGCCACGAAGCGCTATCGTTCGAACGTGATTAACTGGGGAATGCTGCCATTGCAGATGAAGGCGCTGCCGGAGTTTGAGGTCGGCGACTTCATCTATATCCCGGGGATCAGGTCAGCCCTGGAAACCGATCTGCGTCAGATTACCGCGTTCGTGATCGGCCACGATCGCCCCATTAAAGAGATCTCTCTTTACATGGAGGGGCTCACCTCAGCAGAGCGGGAGATAATTAAGGCGGGAAGCCTGATTAATTATAATAAATTACGCTTAACAACCCACCATCAGTAAACGATATTGATCATCAAGATGAATCAACGGGGGTGATATCGCATCCTCGTTTTTATTCATAGCCGCTTATTCCGTGGTTTTCGATCGCGGCGTTAGGGCTGGGCTACCTGAAGCCGGCTTCATCTTCTCGCTAAGATAATCAATCATCGCCCGCATTCTGGCGGGCATATGCTTATTGCCCGACCACAGTAGCCAGAGCTGGCCGGAATAGCGGCTGATAAACTCCCACTCCGGTAAAACCTGCACAATCTCGCCGCGCGCCAGCGCCTCACGGGCGGTAAACAGCGGCAGGCTGCCGATGCCCAGATTCTGCTTCACGGCATCGAGGCGCACGGCGGTATGGTTGGCGGCGTAGCGGCCGTGAGTCTGAATTGTTTCCGTTTTCCCCCCGCGGCGGAACTTCCAGCGCGAATCGGCGGGCGTCTCGCCAAGGCTGATACAGCTATGTTCGCGCAGATCCTGCGGCGTTTGCGGCGTTCCATAGTGCTCCAGATAGCCGGGCGTCGCGCAGATGACGTGGCTGATGGTCATCAAAGGCTTACCGTGCAGCCCCGGCGAGGGGGTAGTGGTGATACGCAGCGCCAGATCGATGCCGTCATCAATAAAATCGAGAACCCGATCCTCAAGCCGCAGACAGACGTCGATCTTCGGGTAGCGGTTAAAAAATTCCAGCATCAGCGGGTGAATGGCAAACCGTCCCACGGCTTTCGGCACGCTGAGCGTGAGCTTGCCCTGCGCCACCGCCTGGGTACTGCTGGCGGAGTCCATGGCCAGACGCGCCGATTCCAGCATCTCCAGCGCATGTTCATACACCATTTTCCCGGCATCGCTGAGGCGCAGCTTGCGCGTGGTGCGGTGCAGCAGCTTGCAGCCCATCTCCTGCTCCAGGCGCGAGACGCTGCGGCTGATCGCCGAAGGCGTTGCGCCAGCCTGGCGTGCGACGGCGGAGAAGCTGCCCTGTTCCACAATCTGTACGAACAGGGCGAGGTCGGGCAGTAGGCTCAGATTCATTTGTGCTTCCGAAGCAAAATTGCGTTGATGTCAGGCGGGATTATCGCCGCCAGCAATATCAATATACTGTCCTGACAGAGAGGAGGACAACCATGACTGAACGCCTTTATTACACCAGCGACGCCGAGGAATGCCTTGCGCAAGTCGTCAACTGCCTGAGCGAAGCCGATGGCCGCTATGCCATTGAGCTGGATCGCACGCTGTTTCACCCGCAGGGCGGCGGGCAGCCGGCGGATCGCGGCTGGATTGCCGGCCTCGCCGTCGAGGGCGTGGTTAGCCGCGGCGATAGCGTGGCGCATATCGTTTCACAGCCGCTGCCGGCCGGCGAGGTCACGATCCGCATCGATCCAGAGAGCCGACGGCTGCACGCGCGTCTGCACTCCGCCGGGCACGCGCTTGCCCAGGCCGGGGAGCTGTCGGGCTGGCAGCCGATCAAAGGACATCACTGGCCGGGAGAAAGCCGTATTATTTTTGCCCCAGGCGCGCATGGCGGGCTGCCCGAGGCCAGCGCGCTGCTGGAAAAAGTTGAGGCCTGGCAGGCAGACAATTTACCGCGTCAGCTTACTTTTGCCGATGGCCTGCGCAAGGTCGGGTTCGGCGACATGCAGAGCTATCCCTGCGGCGGGACGCACGTGGCCAGCCTGTCCGAACTGGGTAAAGTCGTCATTTCCCAGGTGAAGATGAAAAAAGGGCAAATTATTGTCAGCTACACGGTGGAATAAGCGAGTGAAAAGGAGATGCACACTCAACAGGGCATCTCCCGGTGCTTAAATATGCGCAGGATGTTTACCGTGATAAATCCGCTCCGGTCTGCCGACTTTGCCATAGCTGATTTCAGCCTCAAGGAAATCGTTTTTAACGCCCTGCTCAAGGTAGCGGCGGGCGGTGGTTTTACTACTGCCGAGAATACGGGCCAGGGTGTCTGCGGTATGGACCGTTTCCGGGTCGGCAAAGAGCTGTAATACCCGATTAAAGGTGCTCTCATCAATACCCCGCAGCGGAGAGCCTGCGGCTTCCGCGTGCTCTTTTGCCTGGATATTGAACAGGGCGTCAACATGGGTCTGGCTTGCCTGCTCGCTTGAGCGAAGAGAGCTGCGATAGCGGGCAAAACGCTCAAGCGTATGCTGCAGGCGCTGATAGTGAACGGGTTTAATCAGGTAATCAAAAACGCCCATCCGCAGGGCTTCGCTGATGGTATCCATATGGTTGTCGGCGGTGATGAAAATGATGCGCCCTTTATAATGAGTATTGACGGCGTGGCGGATCAAATCGAGTCCTTTGCCATCGGGTAAGAAGTTATCCAGCAGGGTGAGCTGGGGCTGATAGAGGCGAAGCATCTTTTTTGCGCTTTCCAGTTTATCCGCAATGCCAATGACTTCGAACTGGGGAAATTGCTTGATGGTATCCACCAGAATTTCCGCCAGCATAGGTTCGTCTTCAACGATGAGAGTGGTGATGCTATCCATGGTGTTCATCTCGGGTCAGGGGGATATAAAGGGTAAAAATAGTGCCAAAAGGGATGTTGTCATCGACGACGATATTGCCGCCCGCCTGCTCAACGTAGCTGCGAACCAGCCAGAGTCCGATGCCGTGATCGCCGCTGTCGCTGCTGGTCACGCCGCGCTCAAAAATACGATCGCGCAGCGATTCCTCAATCCCGCAGCCCTGGTCGGCGATCTCGACGATCGCTTCGCCGCCCTCGCTGTTGATCAGGCATTCGATCTGCTTTGAACCTGCCGGCTGACGTAGGGCAGCGTTGTAGGCGTTATCCAACAAATTGCCGACGATCGAGATCCATTCATTATGCGACAGCGAAGAGGGGAGAGTTTCAACGTGGCAGGCGGGATCGAAGACCAGCTCTAATCCGAGCTCTTTGGCGCGGTAATATTTGCCGATCAGCAGCCCGGCAAGGTGGTTCACTTTAAAATTGCGGGCAATAAAATCGAGCACTTTCTGGTGGCTCTCAGACTGCTGCTGAATAAGATCCAGCGCGTTATCGTAGCGTTTTAAAAACAGCAGCCCGGCAATGGTGGAGATCAGATTGCGATGCTCGTGCTGTACGGCACGCAGGTTATCCGCGTACTGCTGGACCTGGCTGAGCTGCAGGCTCAGAGTGTTGATATCGTCTTTACTGCGAAAGCTAATGACCCAGCCCTGGGGCTCGTTATTAAGCGTGACGGCCATACGGCTGGCGATCACTTTAATCTGATTAAAAGTGACGATTTCGTCTTTTTTATTTGTCTGCGGCGCGTCATAGAAGAATGCCTCCTGAGAGATCACGCTGCTGATGCTTTTGCCAATCAGAATGGTTTCCGGCTGGCTCAGGTTTAATAGCCTCCTTGCGGTTTGATTGATGGCGGTAATTCGGTAGTGGGAGTCAATGGCTATCAGCCCCTCAAAGACCGATTCAAACAGGACGCTCTGCTGGATAAGCAGCTGTGAGAGCTGCTGTGGTTCCATATTCAGCATCTGTTTTTTGATATGCAGCGAGAAGCGCCGGGCGCAGTAGAGCAGCAGAAGCAGCATGATCGCCATCGGGATCATCAGCGATCCGATTTGCAGACTCAGCCAGTTTTCTAACTGTTCGATGGTGTAGCCCACCGATACAATACCGATCACCTTCCCGGTGCTGTCCTGGATCGGCGACTTGCCGCGTAATGACGAACCGAGCGATCCTTTACGCACCGACACGTAGCTTTTGGCGTTATACAGCGCCTCGTCGCTGTCTCCGCCTTCCATCGATTTACCGATTTCCTCTGGATTCACGTGATACAGGCGCCTGCCTTTCGCGTCACCGACGGTGATATAGGTGGCGTCGGAAAACGATCGCATCGGGTCGATAAGTTCTTTAATGCGCGGTAAATCGTGCTTTTCTACCGCGTCAACCAGTTCAGGCATGGCGGAGATCTGCATGGCCTGAATCAGCGCGCGCTGTCCCACCTGGTAATGCAGGCGTTCCTCCGTAATGCTGGTGAGATACCATGACATGGCCAGCATCACGATTGTCGAGGTAAACAGGATCAACAGGAAGATGCGGTTCTGAAACGAACGTCGGGCAAACCAGTGCGTGATTTTTCGGGCAAACATTGGGCGAATTGACATCAAAAGGTCATTTTCTCTTTTTTAGGGGCCGACGGCGCTGAATCGGCCCACAGATTTACTGATTTCAGAACACATCCAGTAGGAATACGACGTTTTACGTACCACCCGATCGGGCTTTTGCGCCGTAGCCTGGGGTATTTCCCGGAGGCGGCGCGCGGCGCCCGTCCGGGCGGGTAGCCCGGCTAAGCGCAGCGCGAGCCGGGAACAACACGTTTTTACATCGCCAGCACGTACTTGAGCATCACCCCGGCGGCAATCGCCGAGCCAATCACCCCCGCCACGTTCGGGCCCATCGCGTGCATCAGCAGGAAGTTCTGCGCGTCCGACTCCAGACCCACCTTGTTTGACACCCTGGCCGCCATCGGCACCGCCGACACCCCGGCCGAGCCAATCAGCGGGTTGATTTTGTTCCGGCTGCACAGGTTCAGCAGCTTTGCCATCAGCACCCCCGCCGCCGTCCCCACGCAGAACGCAATCACCCCCAGCACCAGTATCCCCAGCGTCTGCGGCTGCAGGAACTTGTCCGCCACCAGCTTGGCCCCCACCGACAGCCCGAGGAA
>NZ_VOJB01000064.1:0-446 GCF_007910085.1 Klebsiella sp. ME-303
AGCGTTGCCTTGTGTTTCGGCAGACGACCGATTGCACTGCGGGTTTGAGTAATTTTAATAGTCTTTGCCATGGTTTATTTCCCCAGAATTTCTTCAACGGATTTACCACGCTTGGCAGCGACCATTTCTGGAGAATTCATATTTTCCAGGCCATCAATAGTTGCACGAACCACGTTGATCGGGTTGGTGGAACCATATGCTTTGGCCAGAACGTTATGAACTCCAGCAACTTCCAGAACGGCGCGCATTGCACCACCGGCGATGATACCGGTACCTTCGGAAGCTGGCTGCATGAATACACGAGAACCCGTGTGAACACCTTTAACCGGGTGCTGCAGGGTGCCGTGGTTCAGCGCGACGTTAATCATATTGCGACGGGCTTTTTCCATCGCTTTCTGGATCGCTGCTGGAACTTCACGCGCTTTACCGTAACCAAAACCAACGCG
>NZ_VOJB01000064.1:644-1889 GCF_007910085.1 Klebsiella sp. ME-303
AACAGCTTTACCCACAGCTGCTGCCGCGTCTTTGTTACCGGTGTACTTCAGTTGTTCAGCGATAGCTTTTTCTACAGTAGAAGCAGCTACCAGAACTTCAGAACCGTTCGGTGCAATTACCTGTGCGTAAATATGACGCGGGGTACGATGTACCACCAGGCGAGTTGCACCCAGCTCCTGGAGCTTGCGGCGTGCGCGGGTCGCACGACGGATACGAGCAGATTTCTTATCCATAGTGTTACCTTACTTCTTCTTAGCCTCTTTGGTACGCACGACTTCGTCGGCGTAACGAACACCCTTACCTTTATAAGGCTCAGGACGACGGTAGGCGCGCAGATCTGCTGCAACCTGGCCGATCACCTGCTTATCAGCGCCTTTCAGCACGATTTCAGTTTGAGTCGGACATTCTGCAGTGATACCGGCCGGCAGTTTATGCTCAACAGGATGAGAGAAACCTAAAGCCAGGTTTACTACATCCCCTTTGACCGCTGCACGATAGCCTACACCAACCAGCTGAAGCTTTTTAGTGAAGCCTTCGGTAACACCAACAACCATTGAGTTCAGCAGGGCACGCGCGGTACCAGCCTGAGCCCATCCATCCACGAAACCATCACGCGGACCGAAGGTCAGAGCATTATCTGCATGTTTAACTTCAACAGCATTGTTGAGGGTACGAGTCAGCTCGCCGTTTTTACCTTTGATCGTAATAACCTGACCGTTGATTTTTACATCAACGCCGGCAGGAACAACGACCGGTGCTTTAGCAACACGAGACATTTTTTCCTCCGATTAGGCTACGTAGCAGATAATTTCGCCACCAAGACCAGCCTGGCGCGCTGCACGATCGGTCATAACACCTTTAGAGGTAGAAATAACCGCGATACCCAGACCCGCCATAACTTTCGGCAGCTCATCTTTACGTTTGTAGATGCGCAGACCTGGGCGGCTGACACGCTGAATGCTTTCTACAACAGCTTTACCCTGGAAATACTTAAGAGTCAGTTCCAGTTCCGGCTTGATGTCGCCTTCAACTTTAAAATCTTCAATAAAGCCTTCTTCCTTCAGCACGTTGGCAATTGCCACTTTCAGCTTGGAGGAAGGCATGGTGACCGCAGCTTTATTCGCGGCCTGACCGTTACGGATACGGGTCAGCATATCCGCGATCGGATCTTGCATGCTCATCTGTCTTTACTCCCGTGATTCAATTGGTGACAATTACCAGCTAGCCTTTTTCAGACCCGGGAT
>NZ_VOJB01000065.1:0-452 GCF_007910085.1 Klebsiella sp. ME-303
TGGCCCCGAAATAAACGGCGTGCGTTATTTAATGGATTAACCGGGAATATGCTGATGTCTGTAAATACTGAAACCGCCCCCGCGCAGGGGCAGACCGCTGTACTGGAAAAAGAGAGCGTTTACGCTTCCCTGTTTGACAAAATCAACCTGACCCCGGCGTCCCGCCTGGGCGATATTAACGACTTTCTGGATGATGCCGCGCTGTCCGACGCCCCGGCGGGCGAACGACTGACGGCGGCGATGCAGGTGTTTATGGACTGCATCCGTCAGTCCAGAAAGACCGTGGAGAAGCTCGACAAGACCCTGATTGACCACCATATCGCTGAACTGGACTATCAAATCAGCCGCCAGCTGGACGCGGTGATGCACCATCCTGAGTTCCAGAAGGTGGAATCCCTGTGGCGCGGCCTGAAGCAGCTGGTGGACAGCACCGACTACCGCCAGAACGTCAA
>NZ_VOJB01000065.1:572-28724 GCF_007910085.1 Klebsiella sp. ME-303
GCATATGCCGTTTATCGGCGCCGTCGGCCCGGCCTTCTTTCTGAAAGAGTCCATGGAAGAGGTTGCCGCCATCAAGGATATCGGCAACTACTTCGACCGCGCCGAGTACATCAAATGGAAATCCTTTCGCGACACCGACGACGCGCGCTATATCGGCCTGGTGATGCCGCGCGTGCTGGGCCGCCTGCCGTATGGTCCGGACACCGTGCCGGTGCGCAGCTTCAACTACGTCGAGCAGGTGAAAGGCCCGGACCATGAGAAATACCTGTGGACCAGCGCCTCGTTCTCCTTCGCGTCCAATATGGTGAAAAGCTTTATTAATAACGGCTGGTGCGTGCAGATCCGTGGCCCGCAGGCGGGCGGAGCGGTGAAAGATCTGCCGATCCACCTCTACGATCTGGGCACAGGCAACCAGGTGAAGATCCCGTCGGAGGTGATGATCCCGGAAACCCGCGAGTTTGAGTTCGCCAGCCTCGGCTTTATCCCGCTGTCGTACTACAAAAACCGCGACTATGCCTGCTTCTTCTCGGCCAACTCCGCCCAGAAGCCGGCGCTGTACGACACCGCCGACGCCACCGCCAACAGCCGCATCAACGCCCGTCTGCCGTATATCTTCCTGCTGTCGCGTATTGCGCACTACCTGAAGCTCGTTCAGCGTGAAAACATCGGCACCACCAAGGATCGCCGCCTGCTGGAGCTGGAGCTCAACACCTGGGTGCGCGGTCTGGTGACGGAGATGACCGACCCGGGCGACGAGCTGCAGGCCTCACACCCGCTGCGCGACGCGAAGGTGGTGGTGGAAGATATCGAGGACAATCCGGGCTTCTTCCGGGTGAAGCTGTACGCGGTGCCGCACTTCCAGGTGGAAGGGATGGACGTGAACCTGTCTCTGGTTTCTCAGATGCCGAAAGCGAAAGCGTAAGGCGGGGGCAGGGATGAAAACAGTACGACCGCTGTGGGGGCGGGGCCAGATGGTTTCCCCTCAACATTTTCAGCAGGAGGCCGCGCAAGCGGCCTGGCACACAGAGTGTGTCGCCCGACTGGGAGCAATACATCCCTGGGGGGTTGCGCGGACGGCTTTTGACGCCGCGCTGCTGAAACAGGGGAAACTGAAGGCCGACCACCTGTGCGTGCGTTTCGCTGACGGAACGCTCACTGATAGCGATAACGCCGATGCGTTGCCGCCCGTGATGACCTTACCGGAAACAGAAAGCCACGAACTGACGGTGGTTTTGGCGCTGCCCCATGAGTATGAAAACGGCGGCAACTGCCTGCAACCGGAGCAGAAAGCGGAGCGTCCTGTGCGCTGGCGTCTGGCCTGGCGGGAGGTGCGTAACCGCTATGGGGATGACAGCCGCCAGATTGCGGTAATGCAGCCGGAGCTGACGCTGCGTACAGACGATAACGACAACGGCAATTACCAGACCGTCGCCGTGGCCCGTCTTAAGCGCGACAGCCAGGGAAACTGGTCGCAGGACGCGTCGTTTATCCCGCCGCTGCTGAACGTGCAGGCCAGCCGCTGGCTAACGGAGCAGACCGAATATCTGACGGGTCAGCTACGCGCGCGCCTGCAGCGCCTGATGTCTATGCGCCGGGAGAGCAACGAACGGATGGCCGACTTCGCGGTGGCGGACGTGTCGCTGTTCTGGCTGCTGAATGCGCTCAACAGCGCTGAGCCGGTGCTCAGCCATTTGGTGCGCTATCCGCAGGTACACCCGGAGCGGCTTTATCAGGCGCTGGCCGGTCTTGCAGGCAGCCTGCTGACGTTTTCTCTTGATCACACCACCGCCGATATTCCGGCCTATCGTCATGAGCAGCTAACGGCGGTCTTCCCGCCGTTGTTTGACCTGCTGGGTGTGCTGCTGGAAGCCAGCCTGCCGTCGCGGGTCGTGGCGATTGACATGGTCCGCGATGAGCGGCGCAAGCGCTGGCACGCCCGTCTCCACGATCCGAGACTGCGTGAAGAGGCGGATTTTTATCTCTCGGTACGCTCGCCGCTGCCGGTAGCGCAACTGCTGGAGCAGTTTCCGCTTCAGTGCAAAGCGGGTAGCCCGGATGAAGTCGACAGGGTGGTCAATGGTTCCCAGCCCGGCATTCCTTTGCGCGCGATGAGCCACGTCCCTGCGGCTATCCCGCTGCGCCTGGAAAACCAGTATTTCACCCTTGATATGGCCCATCCGGCGGCGCGGGCGATGCTGCTGGAAGGCAGTTGTGTCTTTTACGTCCCCGGTCTGCTGGGCGATCCGGAACTTGAACTGTTTGCGGTGCTGCGCTCATGAAACAGGACATAAATATCGACGCCCTGATGGCGGACGCGTGGCTGACGGTGACAGAACTGCGGTTCGGCGCAAGACTGGCCGACGGGGAGGGCGACCGCCTGTGGCGACATTGTGTAGATCATATTGAACAGGTGATGGCGAAGCTCGAGGCTGCGGACGTCAGCGAGGCGAGCCGTCGGCATATTCTCTACGCCTGGTGTGCGCTGCTGGATGAGACCGCCAAAGGGCGCGAAGGCGAGGATGATGCCTGCATCGTCTGGTATGACCGTCCGCTGCAGGCGAAATACTTTGGTGCTCTGGACGCCGGAGACGCGTTGTATGAACGGATGCGACAGGTTCTGCGCGAGCCCGCGCCGGATATGGCGGTGCTGACCTGTTTCCACCGGGTGCTGATGCTCGGCTTTAAAGGGTGTTATGCCCTGAATGAACCGGCTCGTGACCAGCTTGTTCGGGTACTGACCGAGCGCGTGCCGCCGTTTGAAACGGACCAGAGCCGTCCCGTACTGGCGGGTATCTCCGGGCGCAGCGGCCTGGCGGACGGGTTACGTCGCTGGCCGGTTTGCATCGGGCTGTCGCTGGTAGCGATCGCCGCGCTGTGGTGGGGTCTGAACCACTGGCTTGATTCCCTGATTGCAACCCTGCTGCCGGGGGCCGGGAAATGAACGTGCGCTATTTGCGCCTGTTATGGCTCTGGGGCGGGATCCTGGCGCTGCTGCTCTGCCTGCTGTTTCTGCCGCTGGCCTCCGGCGGACGGATTCTGGCCGCTGCGCTGATACTGGCCGCCGTTATCGCCGGGCTGATTTTCGCCGGGCGCAGGCGGGAAGATCCGCTGGTAGATAACGCCTGGCTGGATGAGATACCGGACGCGCCGTATCGCCTGCCGGTGGTGCTGGTCTGCGGTGATATCGCCGGGTGGCCGGAGAGCGGGCCAGTTTACCGCACGGCACGGGGCTGCTGGTTAAACGTCCCGACGGCTGAACTGCAGCAGACGGTACGTATTCTTCTGTGGAAACGCCCGGACCTCGTATCGCAGCTGGCGGTGATGGTCAGCGTCTGTCCGCAGCTGCATCGTGATGAGGCGGCGCTGGCGGCCGGGCTTTATGAGCTGCGCTGGCAGCTGAGCCAGGTGCGGAGCGATTGCCGCCGGGCGGTGCCTTTACTGTTGAACAGTAAGGTGGTGGGGGCGTCTGTTCCACAACCGCTGTGGCAGACAGCGCAGGCCGGGGAGGCCATGCAGGTATGGCTGGCGGACGATGTGCCGTGCAGCACCGGGACATGGCTGGCGCAAAAGGACGGGACGGACCGCCTGGCTGCGCAGGTGAGGATGAATACGCTGGTTCGCCTGACTGAACAAACAATGATGGCCGCGCTGACGGCGGCGTCGGACGATATGCCTCCGGCGGACCCGGCGATGGTGGTATATCACATGACGCCTTCGGGGGCGCCGGTTCTGGCTGATAGCCTGTGGCAGCGCTGGTTGTCTCAACATACTGCCCTGAATTCGCTGCCCGGCTGGCAGCCCGAACCCTCATCAGCGGATGTCACGCTGCCGAATTTTATTCTGCCGCTGTTGCCACTGGGCGCCGGCGTGACGCCGCTCAGCAGAACTTTACGGCGGGCATTCTGCCTGTTCACCCTTGCCGCCATCATCGCACTGTGCGCCAGCGCGTGGAACAACCGCCAGCTGCTGCAGCGGGTGGGGTTCGATATTCAGCATTACGCGCAGATTGCGATGGATGACTACGCCCCGAAAGCCCGCGCCGTGCAGATCCTGCGCGGGGATGCGCTGCAGCTGGATCGGTGGGCGCGCCACGGTGAACCGCTGGAAATGGGGCTCGGCCTGTATCACGGGGAGCATTTGCGCATGCCGGTGCTTGACGCCATTCGTTCCTATGTCCCGCCGCCTCCGCCACTGAAGCCTGCCGAGAAAACCGCGCCGAAAATCATCCGCCTCGACAGCATGTCGCTGTTCGACACCGGCAGGTGGGTGCTGAAGCCCGGCTCGACAAAGCTGCTGGTGAACTCGCTGGTCGGCATTAAAGCGAAGCCCGGCTGGCTGATTGTGGTGGCGGGCCATACCGACAGCACCGGCGACGATAAATCCAACCAGATACTTTCGCTTAAGCGTGCCGAATCGGTGCGCGACTGGATGCGCGACACCGGCGACGTGCCGGAGAGCTGTTTTGCGGTGCAGGGCTACGGCGAGAGCCGACCCGTTGCCCCCAACGACACGGCCGAAGGCCGGGCGCTGAACCGCCGTGTCGAAATCAGTCTGGTGCCGCAGGCGAATGCCTGCCAGCCACCGGGCATGACCCCCGCGCCATCGCAGGATGATGGCGCTTTTTAAAATGATACACACAGTCATTCGGGCTGCCTCGCAGCGGCAACTGAATGGGTCCCCGGAAGCATAGTTCACTATGTGACCGGGGCAAATGAAGGCAGCCAACAAAGAGGCAGCCTGAAGGACGACGTGTATAAATGGAGAAGTAATATGGCAATTCCAGTCTATCTGTGGCTGAAGGACGACGGCGGCGCGGACATCAAAGGTTCCGTGGACGTGAAGGACCGCGAGGGCAGCATCGAGGTGGTGGCGCAGGAGCATAACCTGTACATCCCGACCGACAACAACACCGGGAAGCTGACCGGCACGCGTATCCACACGCCGTTCTTGTTCACCAAGGAAATCGACGCCTCCAGCCCGTACCTGTACAAGGCGGTGACCACCGGCCAGACGCTGAAGTCGGCGGAGTTCCGCTGGTACAAAATCAACGACGCCGGTCAGGAAGTGGAGTACTTCAACACGAAGCTTGAGAACGTGAAGGTGGTGAAGGTCAACCCGCTGATGCACGACGTCAAGGACCCGTCCTACGAGAAGCATAACCACCTCGAGCAGATTGAGCTGCGTTACGAAAAAATCACCTGGACCTACAAGGACGGCAACATCATTCATTCCGACAGCTGGAACGAACGCGCCACCGCCTGATGACTCGCCATATTTCACGCTGTAGCGCCGTTGGCTGCGTTCGCCTGCCGTCTTGCTACAGCGCGAACTATTTAGAGTCATCCCCTGATGGGCAGTTTCCGCTGCCCGTTTTTGCTGAGCGCCTGAACTGACGGGCGCTCAGCAAAAAAACAATCTGCCTGCCTGACCTGATGCGCTTTGGGTTCCTGAATAACAGGGAACAGCGACGGGCGGTAGCGTGTACGGAACTGATAAAGAGAAAAGCTCATGGAAAATCCCGCCATTTTGTTACGCCGACTTAACCCTTACTGCGCCCGTGCGATGGAAGGCGCTGCCACCCTGTGCCAGACCCGGGCGCACGCGGAAATCCTGCCTGAGCACTGGCTGCTGAAACTGCTGGAGCAGGGCGAGGGCGACCTGACGGTGCTGGCGCGGCGCTACGAATGGGATATGGACGCGATATGGCAGGATTTGCTGACCTTTATGGATAAGCTCCCCCGTTCGGTGCGCGGCCGCCCGCAGCTTTCAGACGCTATTCAGACTCTGATGCAGGAGGCATGGCTAAGCGCTTCGCTGGCCGGGGAGGAGCATATCCGTAGTATCCACCTGCTGATGGCGCTGGTGGATAAACAGAGTCTGGTGCGCTGCGACGGCCTGTGGCCGCTGCTGACCCTGGCGCAGAGCCAGCTGGCGCGCCTGCGTCCGCTACTGGACGCGCAGTCCGAGGAACGCCCGGAGGTGCAGCAGGAAGCAGAGCTGGCGCAGGGCGACGAGGTGGCGTTTGTCGGCCGTCCGGTTAATGCGGGCGTAAAAGAAGGGGATCTGAATCCGGCCCTGCAGAATGCGCTGGATAAGTTCACCCTCGACGTGACCGCCCGCGCCCGGGACGGCAAAATCGACCCGGTGTTCGGCCGTGATAATGAAATCCGCCAGATGGTGGACATTCTTTCCCGACGCCGCAAGAACAACCCGATACTGGTGGGCGAGCCGGGCGTCGGCAAGACCGCGCTGGTGGAAGGTCTGGCGATCAGAATCGCCGAAGGCAATGTCCCGGACGCGCTGAAACCGGTAAGCGTGCGCACCCTTGACCTCGGCCTGCTGCAGGCCGGAGCGGGGGTGAAGGGAGAATTCGAGCAGCGGCTGAAAAACATTATCGACGCGGTGCAGCAGTCGCCGCTGCCTGTGCTTCTGTTTATTGATGAGGCCCACACCCTTATCGGCGCGGGTAACCAGGCGGGCGGCGCCGATGCGGCTAACCTGCTGAAACCGGCCCTTGCCCGGGGCGAACTCAGAACCATCGCCGCCACAACCTGGAGCGAGTACAAACAGTATTTTGAGCGCGATGCGGCGCTGGAGCGGCGCTTCCAGATGATCAAAGTCGATGAGCCGGACGACGACACCGCCTGCCTGATGCTCAGGGGCCTGAAGTCCCGCTACGCGGAGCATCACGGGGTGCACATCACCGATGAGGCGGTGCGCGCCGCCGTCACCCTCTCCAGACGCTATCTGACCGGACGCCAGCTGCCGGACAAGGCGGTGGATTTACTCGACACCGCCTCCGCCCGCATCCGCATGAGCCTGGATACGGTGCCGGCACCGCTGACCCGCCTGAAGGCGCAGCTCACCGGCCTGGCGATGGAAAAGCAGGCGCTGCTGGAAGATATCGCGGCGGGCAACCATACCCACGGCGAACGCCTGGCGGCCATCGAACAGGACGAAGTCCGTATTATCCTGCAGCTCGACGAGCTGGAAACGCAGTACGGCCAGGAGCTGAAGCTCACGGAAAACCTGCTCGCCTGCCGCGCCGATATCTCCCGCCAGGCGGAAATCGCGGACCTGCAAAACCAGCTTAGTGCCGTGCAGCAGGGGAACCCGCTGCTGGGGCTGGACGTGGACGCGCGCACCGTTGCCACGGTCATCGCCGACTGGACCGGCGTGCCGCTCTCGTCTCTGATGAAGGATGAGCAGACGGAGCTGCTGAGCCTGGAACAGCAGCTCGGTAGACGCGTGGTGGGCCAGGACGCGGCGCTGAACGCCATCGCGCAGCGTCTCCGTGCCAGCAAAACCGGGCTGACGTCGGAGAACGGCCCGCAGGGCGTGTTCCTGCTGACCGGGCCGAGCGGCACCGGCAAGACTGAAACCGCGCTTGCCCTTGCTGACGCGCTGTTCGGCGGTGAGAAATCCTTAATCACTATCAACCTCTCCGAATACCAGGAGCCGCATACCGTCTCCCAGTTGAAAGGCTCTCCTCCGGGGTACGTCGGCTACGGCCAGGGCGGGATCCTCACTGAAGCGGTCAGAAAGCGTCCGTACAGCGTGGTGCTGCTGGACGAAGTGGAGAAGGCCCATCGGGACGTGATGAACCTGTTCTACCAGGTGTTTGACCGGGGTTTTATGCGCGACGGCGAGGGGCGGGAGATCGACTTTCGCAACACGGTTATTCTGATGACCTCCAACCTCGGCAGCGACCACATCATGCAGATGCTGGACGAACGGCCGGAGGCCATGGAATCCGACCTGCATGAACTGCTGCGTCCGCTGCTGCGCGACCACTTCCAGCCCGCGCTGCTGGCGCGCTTCCAGACGGTGATCTACCGCCCGCTCACGCGGGACGCGATGCGCACGATTGTCGGAATGAAGCTCAGCCAGGTGAGCAAACGCCTCAGTCGCCACTACGGCATGACCACTGCCATCAGCGACAGCCTGTACGACGCTCTGACGGATGCCTGCCTGCTGCCGGATACCGGGGCGCGCAACGTGGACAGCCTGCTCAATCAGCAGATACTGCCGGCGCTGAGCCTGCAGCTGTTAAGCCATCAGGCGGCGGGGCAGAAGCCGCAGCACCTGATGCTGGGCCGGGATGAAGAGGGGGGGATTGTGATGGAGTTTGGCGCAGGGGCGGGCGTATGAGCGAGATAAAATCCCTGCTGTTCAGCCACAGCCACCATCTGTTAACGGTGCGCGGCTGCAGCGCTCTTCTGGACGTGCTGAGCTTTGAAGGTGAGGAGGCCCTGAGCGAACCGTTCAGATACGTGATTGAGTTCACCAGCGCCGACAAAACCATCACGCCGCAGCAGATGCTGATGCAGGACGCGACCTTCACCCTGCAGGCGCCGGCGGACCAGGGTTTCGGGATTAACATTCAGCAGCCGGTGCGCACGATTCAGGGCGTGGTGACGGCGTTTGAGCGCCTTTCCGCATCCCGCGACGAAACGCACTATTGCCTGACCCTGCAGCCTCGTCTGGCGCTGCTCTCCCGGAGCCACCAGAACCGGATTTACCAGGATATGTCGGTGCCGGATATCGTGGAGCATATCCTGCGTACCCGCCACGCCATGCGCGGGGAGGACTTTGTCTTCACCCTGGCACAGGCGTATCCGCGTCGCGAGCAGGTGATGCAGTACGGCGAGGACGACCTGCGCTTTATCACCCGCCTGCTGGGCGAGGTCGGTATCTGGTTCCGCTTCACCGCCGACACCCGGCTGAACATTGACGTGGTGGAGTTTTACGATGACCAGCGGCACTACGAGCAGGGACTGGTTCTGCCGTCGGTGCCGCCCTCCGGCCAGCACGACGGCGGTACCGAGTCGGTGTGGGCGCTGAAAAGCCAGCATAACGTGGTGCAGCAGTCGGTGTTCACCCGGGACTACAACTACCGCAACGCGCCGGAGGAGATGAGCCAGAGCGCGGACGTGACGTCCGGCGACGTCACCACCTACGGCGAGGCGTATCACTGGGCGGATAACTACCTGGCGCCGGGCAGCGACGGCCTGCGCAACCCGGAGCCGGAGAGCGGGGCGTTTTATGCCCGTCTGCGCCACGAGCGCTACCTGAACGACCAGACCCGGCTGAGCGGCAGGACCAGCAGCGCGGCGCTGGCGCCGGGCCGGGAGCTGAAGGTCACCGGAGGCGCTGAGGTGACGGAGGTTTTCTGCCAGGGCGTGGTGATTACCGGCATCCACAGCCGCGCCCGTCGCGACCGCAGCTATGAGGTGGCGTTTACGGCCATCCCGTTCTCGGAAAATTACGGCTTCCGTCCGCAACCGGGCGACAGGCCGGTCATGGCCGGCACGCTGCCGGCGCGGGTAACCAGTACGAAAACCAACGATATCTACGGCCATATCGACCGCGACGGCCGTTATAAGGTCAACCTGCTGTTCGACCGCGACCACTGGTCGCCGGGGGAAGAGAGTCTGTGGGTACGTCAGGCGCGCCCCTATGCCGGGGACACATACGGCCTGCACCTGCCGCTGCTGGCGGGGACGGAAGTGGCCATCGCTTTTGAGCAGGGGGACCCTGACCGTCCGTATATTGCCGGAGTCCTGCACGACTCAGCGCACCCGGACCCTGTCACCATCCGGAACTATAAGCGCAACGTCCTGCGGACCCCGGCGAACAACAAAATCCGCCTCGACGACGCGCGTGGCAAAGAGCACATCAAGGTCAGCACGGAGTACGGCGGCAAGAGCCAGCTGAACCTGGGGCATCTGGTGGACAGCGAAAAACAGCCACGCGGCGAGGGGTTTGAGCTGCGGACGGATAGCTACGGGACTATCCGCGCCGGGAAGGGAATATTCATTACTGCTGATGCACAATCGAAGGCGCAGGGACAGCAATTGGCGATGGAACCGGCGCTGTCGCGGCTTTCAGCGGCACTAGTGGAAATGCAGTCACTGGCTGCCAGCGCACAGCAGGCACAGGCGCTGGCTGCGGATGTTGGACGTCAGCAGACGTTGCTGCAACAGAAGATAGAGCAGCTTCAGAAGGAAGTACTCCTGGGAACGGCCCCGCAGGGTGTGGCGCTGGCAAGCGGTGACGATATGCTGCTGTCGGCGCAGAAGAATCTGACGCTGATTGCAGGTCAGCAGCTGGATATGGGGGCGCAGAAGGACTTCACACTGGCGGCGGGTAAACAACTCAGTCTCTGGAGTCAGAATGGGGCGAAGTGGTTTGCGTCGCGGGGGGATATTGATATTCAGGCGCAGGGCGGACATATCACCACTTGGTCAACGCAGGACACGCATATTTCGAGTGGCAAGAAACTGGTAATAACGGCACAGGATGAACTGACGCTGATATGCGGGGGCGGATATATCAAAATCAAAGGTGGGAATGTTGAAATTGGCGGTCCTGGAAAGTTGCTGATAAAAAACATCGGTATTAAGAAAGCAGGTTCGGGTAGTATGCAGGGAGTAATGAAGTCGTTTGAGTCGGGAAGTTTTGATGAGAAGTTTGTCATTCGAAATTCTCTGACCAAAGAACCTTTAGCCAATAAGGCATATTCAATAACCATGCCGGATGGAAGGATTGTTTCAGGGGTGACAGATTTAAATGGTTCTACATCATTAAATGCCTCGGATGTCATTGATGATATGACTATCACTCTTATTAAAGGTAGGTAAGATCTCAGTCTTTATTTATGGGGGAGCGAAATGTTACTGATGATTTATTCTTTGTTAATAATTTATGCGCTAATCGCAGGGAGTTTGCTTACATTAGTTGCATGGCTTTGTTGTAAGAGAGTTCATGGTTTGCGTATCATATTGCTGATTTGGTTTGTGTGTATCTGTGTGGCGTTTGTTGCTTTGTATGCTCTGCAATTTACTGAATTTGGTCTCATACGATAATGCTATGTTTTCAAAACAGGAGGTAGTATGGTATATAAGACTGAGCCAGTTAGAGATTAAATATGATGATAATGGCCATCCTTCTTGGTGTTCTTTTCCATCGCATAAGAATGTTCAGGTTCGTGGAGCTTGCGATGTGCCACCTCATCTGCCTGGACTTGTAATACTTGTCCATGGTGTTAACTCCACAGGTGAATGGTATCAAAAAGCAGAGTCTGCATTATGTGCAGGATTGAATAAACGCCTTGGACTTGAAGGCACTAATTTTGAGTTAAAGGCTAACATATATAGTGGGGATGACAAGATAGAATTAGATGAGAAAGGCGCCGAAAAAAGAACTCCAATGTCTCCATTAGTAGAAAGGAAATTAGTTACTGACAATGGCCGGTCACCTGTAATTCGATTTTATTGGGGCTATTCATCACCATTAGGTGACGAAGATAAGTTTGTTATTCCTTTGGTAAGTATTAAGGGTGATGACTATCATCAGATGAAGCGAGATGGCGTCCCATTGTATGATATTTTGAAAAAAAGGTCCTTATATATGGGGCGGCGGTCCTTTTCAAAATGGCACGAATAATCTTCATTCACTTTGGAGTAAAAAAGGATTCAATGAAGATTTAGCCAATATACCTGGTGCAAAAGTTCAATATGGTAATGAAGACAAAGATCGCTTACTAACCACAGCACCACCACGAAACTATTATGCTCATGCCGCGAAGCGGTTAGCTGATTTATTGGATCTTATTCGAGAGAAATATCCTAAGGATACAGTTACCATAATTTCACATAGTCAAGGAACTATGGTTTCAATGGCTGCTACTGCACTGGCAAATAAAGCACCTGATGCTCTATTTATAATGAATTCACCTTATGCCCTTCATAATAGTCAATTGAATGCCTTTTCAATGCCTCCTGAAGAATGTATTTCTCCATCTGGTCGAGAAAGTACTCTGTCAGCAATAATTGATAAAGTTGCACTTCAATCAACACATTTATCTTCGTTAGGCTATGAGGGGTTGTGTGTAGGTCAATCACAGGATAATAAAAACTGGAAGCCAGATATAACTCTTGTAGCTCCTGACAAAAATGAAACGAGAAATATCCAGGAAAGAGATAATCACGGGAGGACTTATGTTTATTTCAATCCACATGACAGAGTTATGGGTTCCCTCCCTCTGCGTTCGATAGGGTGGCAAGGTTTCCCAAATGATGAAAAAGGCAATCCTCATCCACTTATCACCCAGCATAAGGGGTATTTATTCCAGCGAATGCTTGCCAGAAATACACCTTGTGGTATAGCTCCCGAGTCAAAAACTCCATTTGGTCGATTGCCAGATGGTAAACCCTTTTGGGATGATGAAGGAGATGAATACCAGAGCAGTGGTTTTGTGTACCCAGATCCACCTCACTGGCAAACTGTATTTATTAATGCCGAGGAAGTCCCTGAGCCAATTAAGGAAAATGAACTAAGTGATTTCGATAAAACAAGAGTTGGTGCTGAGCATGGCCCACAGGAAAAAAACGGTTGGGGGGAGCGTGATCCTAAAACTGGTTATAAGAATGACGATACTTACGATAATTTCATTAATTTGTATCCCGATCAGGATATCGTTATTGGTGTCAAAAAACAATCGGAATATGGTACTTACGGTAGCGTAACCCCAGTAACCCGTAAGGAGACGTTTGACGAAAAAGATCGCAGGATACGTTCATATGTCGCACAACCTACAGATCACAGTACCTTACCCAGTAATTTAAATTTTATGGCACGAGTCGTTGCTTATGATTTACCCATTGGTTACTGTGAATCGGGTTGGGATAGGGCTTTTATCACTGATCTACGCCGTCGGGCAGACTGGACTCAGGGACTGGATACATATTTAAAAACCGGAATTCCAAACAATGTTACTGAACCAGAAATAATCAGCAAAGAAACAGCATTGGAAGAAATGATTCGTGTGAAGACCAAAGAATACGGATATTGATATGGGAAAGAAAATAGTTGTTCTTGGCGATGCTACCTCGCATGGAGGTAAAGTAGTCTCTGTATCATCTACTTTTGAAATTGAAGGTAAAAATGTTGCACTGCTGAATGATTCGGTGTCCTGTCCGGAACACGGTTCTAATCCGATAGTGGAATGCGATATGAGTTATGAGGAAAACGGTAGGGGAATTGTGGCGCATGGTTGTAAGAGCGCCTGTGGTTCCGTGATCTTCGCTAGTTTGCCGGATGTGGAGATAGGTTGATGGGCTGGTCATTACCGGAGGTTCCCGCGAGGCCAGATACGCAACCCTGGTCGCCCTGGGTATGCCTATCAATTACTTTCGCCGGTGTATTTATCGCGTTAGTTCGGGTCGTACTGCATTCACCCTCCGGTAGTTTACCAACGCTCGCAAGCGGCTACTGGCTACCACTGACCGGATATACTTTGGTGGGTGTTACAATTACCGTAACCTTTTATTTGTTATGGTGGGAAATACAGACTTTCCGCGTCCGTAACTGGAATAACTGGCGACGAAATATGCACCTGGCCTGGCAGCGTCAAGCACACCTGCATTTATGCGTGACCAGGCATGTGGTATTAACCGCAGACCCACAATTGCTTTCTCGACTAGCGGGTGTTGCGTCTGAAAGCAGCGACGAAACATCTTTATTAACATTGCTTCCCGAAGAAGCTTTTATTCCTGGTATTTCACGCTTTGAACAACTTTGTCGTTTATTAATAAACCAGATTAAAACAATACTTTCTCAGGCCTATCCTTCAGGTCCGTTAACGGTGATAATAAAGACATCTGCTCCTGATAAAAAACAGGAAATTCAGTATTTTTCCCTTCTCTGGGAAGATGAAAAATTGCCATGGATGCCAGATATTCATGCCTTATCCAATTCGTCAGTTTTTAATAATTGGAATAAATTCCTGTCTACTGCTCGTTATCCATTGCTTGTACTGGCACTGCATTACCGCCAGCCGGAGGAAGCCTTAGCGGAATTTGCCTGTGCGTTGTTGCTGTTGCCTGAAGCGATGCTTAAATCGTCAGAACAGCGCGATGCAGTGCGAGTATTTCGCGCCATGCCGCTGAATACTGGTGCATTGCCCCGCGAGCTGGCTGAATTGCGCGATATGGCGCAGCAGCCTTCTGGTGTAAAACATCTGGTCTGGCACAGCGGGTTATCTACGTCGTCCGCACAGGCGCTGGGACGGGTGGTTAATGATTTACCTCTGCACCTGCATACTGATATCGCAGCCGGTGGCATTATCGATTTTGCGAAAATCAGCGCAGACTACGGGCATCTGGCGGGATGGCTGATGGTAGCTGCAGCAGCAGAGATGGTCAATTACGGTCCGGGAAGCCACTGGCTGCTACAGGCGGATGACAAACGGGCCGGCGCAATGGTCGTCGGCAATAATCTGCCGGTTATCTGCGATGAAGATGTGAACATACTCCCGTTGCCTTATCCGGCGGGTTCACTCTGCCTTGCCGTATTGCTCAACGTGGCGGCTTTTGGGGGCGTTGCCCGTTTTTTTCCGGACTGGCTGTTCTCCTGGTGCGGCGTGCTCAGTATGTTACTGTCGCTGGCAGTCACTCTACCCGGTGCTGTTTTCCTGCTGCGCCGCGCCCTCACTGCTCTGCAACGCCCCCACTTTGTTCAGGCTGCCGGACTTGCCCGCAAGGAATAATCCAATATGAAAAGGTTTTTATACATCCTGGGAGCGGGTCTCTGTGTCCTGGTTGTTTTGTTGGCGCTGTTGTTTATTCTGGCCCAGACAACTCATCTTTTTTTTGAATGGACGGGGGAACGCGTATTCTGGATTTCGCTGTTGGGTGCGGTTTTTCTGACCAGTCTGTTGAGCGTGCTGATTTTTTTTCTTATCCCTTTCCAAAAAAACGACACCCCGCTGACTCCGCAGTACAGTCGCCCGGCAGGCGAGGGGGCTGGTACACAGGAACGAGATATCTCCCTTTCTTCGCTAAAAAAGCACCTCCGCCGCCGCTACAACCTCTTCTGGCGCAGTAAGGTCCGCCTGCTGCTGGTCTGTGGCGAACCCGAACATATCGCCGCCATCGCCCCCGGCCTTGCCGAAAAACAGTGGCTTGAAGGCCACCGCACGGTGCTGATTTACGGCGGCAGCCTGTCATCGGCGCCGGACACCGGGCGCCTGACCGCCCTGCGTAAGCTGCGCCGCAGCCGTCCGCTGGACGGCATCGTGCTGGCGCTGGATGAGAGACAGACCACCGCCGGTACGCTGGATAACCATCTTCGCGCCCTGGAGCAGGTCGGGGAGGCGCTGCGCTGGCAGCCGCCGGTGTACCTGTGGCAGGTGACTGACAGCGACTGGTCGCAGGATGCGCGCGTCACCCAGACGGTAGGGGCGCTTTTCCCGGCCCGCGCCACGCCGGCGGGGGTGGAGCGCCAGCTCCGCGCTATCCTGCCATCCCTGCGCGAAAGGGGAATGCAGCAGCTGTGCGCCGGGCCGTCGCACGATTTCCTGTTACGTTTCGGCCGGCAGCTGGAGAAACAGGGAATAGCCCACTGGAAAACGCTGCTGACGCCGTGGCTGACGGAGCACCTGAAGCGTGTTCCGCTGCGCGGCCTGATGTTCAGCCCGTCGCTGGCCCCTGAGGATAATGCCGCGGGCCATGAACACCGCTGGTCCGCTCCGGCGATCTGGCAGGGCGTGACGGCGGACTGCGCTCAGGCGCGGGGCGTGCGGGTAGGGATGCCGTGGCAGCGAACGCCGGGCGTCACCCTGCTGACGCTGATTGCCCTGTGGGGGGCGGGCAGCGTGGTCTCCTTTGCCGTTAACCGCCACCATATCGTCAGCGCGGCGGCGCGGGCGCAGCAGCTGGTGAATCATCCCGCGGTTAACGACCCGCAGCTGATGGCGCTGCAGGCCCTGCGTAACGATATCGGGCGTCTGCAGACGCAACAGGCGAATGGCGCTCCCTGGTACCAGCGCTTCGGGCTGGACCACAATGCGCCGCTCTCCGCCGCCCTGATGCCCTGGTACGGCCGGGCCAGTAACCGCCTGATACGCGATGCGGCCATGCAGGCGCTGACGCAGAAACTGACCGTCCTGGCGAACCTGCCGCCGCGCAGCCCGCAGCCCGCAGCGCGCCACGTCAGCTAAAGCGGGCTACGACCAGCTGAAAGCATACCTGATGATGGCGCGCCCGGACAAAGCCGACGCTGCCCTGTACGCGCAGGTGATGACAACCACCGCGCCATCCCGTCCGGGACTCTCCCCGGCGCTGTGGCAGAGTATCGCCCCGGACCTTCACGCCTTTTACATGCAGAGCCTGCCGTCGCAGCCAGCCTGGAAAATCACGCCGGACAGGCAGCTGGTCACCCGGGTACGTCAGGTGCTGCTGGAGCAGATTGGCCGGCGCAACGCGGAAAGTACGCTGTATGAGAACATGCTCACCCGGGTGCGCCGCAGCTACGCGGACATGACGCTGGAGGACATGACGCCGCAGACCGACGCCGGTCGCCTGTTCAGCACGCCGGAGTCGGTGCCGGGGATGTTCACCCGCCAGGCGTGGGAGGGCGGGGTTCAGGAAGCCATTGATAACGCCGTGGCGTCCCGGCGCGATGAAATCGACTGGGTGCTGAGCGATAGCCGTAAAACGCTGCCCGGCGACGTCTCCCCGGAGGCGCTGAAGCAGCGCCTGACGGCGCGCTACTTCACCGATTTTGCCGGTGCCTGGCTGAACTTCCTCAACAGTATCCGGCTGAACCCGGCGCACAATATTGCCGACGTCACCGACCAGTTAACGCTGGCCGGGGACGTGCGCCAGTCGCCGCTGATTGCCCTGATGAACACCCTGGCTTACCAGGGGCAGACCGGGCAGCAGAAAGAGGCCATTTCCGCATCGCTGGTGAAATCGGCGAAAAACCTGCTGGGCGGTGATGACCGGCCGGTGATTGACCAGCAGGCCGCCGGACCGGCGGGGCCGCTGGACAGCACCTTCGGGCCGCTGCTGCAGCTTATGGGTAAAAACAGCGCGCAGAGCGTGATGGCGGCGGACAGTTCGCTCAGTTTACAGACTTACCTGACGCGTCTGACCCGCGTGCGCCTCAGGCTCCAGCAGGTGGCAAACGCCGCCGACCCGCAGGCGATGATGCAGCAGCTGGCGCAGACGGTCTTCCAGGGCAGGAGCGTTGACCTGACCGACACGCAGGAGTACGGCAGCCTGGTGGCGGCAAGCCTCGGTGAAGAGTGGAGCGGTTTCGGGCAGACGATGTTTGTTCAGCCGCTGACCCAGGCCTGGGAGACGGTGCTTCAGCCGTCGGCGGCCAGCCTGAACGAAGCGTGGCAGCGCTCAGTTGTCGCGAACTGGAATTCAGCGTTTAAGGGGCGTTATCCCTTTGCTGCCGCGAAGAGCGACGCCTCGCTGCCGATGCTGGCGGCGTTCATCCGCCGCGATACCGGACGTATTGACCGTTTCCTCAGCACGCAGCTGGGCGGCGTTCTGCACCGGGAGGGCAGCACCTGGGTGGCGGACAGAACCCACAGCCAGGGGTTGACGTTCAGCCCGGCCTTCCTGAACGCGGTGAACCAGCTCAGCCAGCTGTCCGACATCCTGTTTACCGACGGCAGCCAGGGTATCAGCTTTGAACTGCAGGGGGTGGCGATGCCGGAAGTGGTGGAAACACAGCTGACGCTTGACGGGCAGAAACTCCACTATTTTAACCAGGTTGCCGACTGGCAGAGCTTCCGCTGGCCGGGGGTAATCAATAAACCGGGGGCGATGCTGACCTGGACGTCGACGGCGGCGGGAACCCGTCTGTATACAAACCACAGTGGTCCGTGGGGCGTTATCCGGATGCTGGAGCAGATGCAGCGGCAGAAAGCGGGGGACGGGCTGTACCGGCTGAGCGTCACCGCGCCGGACAGGCGACAGCTTCAGTGGCTGCTGCGTACGGAACTGGGCGACGGACCGCTGGCGCTGCTGAAGCTGCGAAACTTCAGTCTGCCGTCGCAGATATTCAGCGTCGGTGTCCCGGCGCCAGGCCGCACGGATGAATATGAATCTGACGTTGTGGAAGGGAGTGAATAATGGCCTCTGTTGATATTCTGCTCGCCAACCGCCGGAGATCCCCCCGGCAACGATGATTTCAAGAAGATGCGTGATGAGGTAAGGGCGCGCAACTTATTGCTTCAATGTTCAATGTTCAATGTTCAATGACACTGATGCGATCTGAGGTTGCAGAAAACACCTATCGCGATCTTCTCCCCATTTTAAACGCACCTCCTGTAGCTCTAAGGCTAAAAGCATATTTCTATGGACGACTTAACCCTGCGTTATTTTGACGCCGAAATGCGTTACCTGCGTGAAGCGGGCGAAGAGTTCGCCCGCGCCCATCCTGACCGGGCGGCGGCCTTAAATCTCGACAAATCGGGCGCGCGCGACCCCTATGTCGAGCGCCTGTTTGAAGGCTTCGCCTTTCTGATGGGCCGCCTGCGCGAAAAGCTCGACGACGATCTGCCGGAGCTGACCGGCGGACTGGTGAGCATGATCTGGCCACACTACCTGCGTACCATTCCATCGCTCTCCATTGTTGAGTTCACCGCGGACTGGCGTGAACTGAAAGAACCTGTCCGCATTGAAAAAGGCTTTGGAATTCTTTCTCAGCCCATTGGTGAAAAGCGCACCCGCTGTCATTACACCACGACGCAGCCGCTGACCCTGCAGCCCCTGTCGCTAGCCCGGGCGGGGATCTCGACGGAACCGGATGGGCGCTCGCTTCTCCGCCTGCGCTTTGAGTGCAGCCCGCTGGCAGACTGGAGCCGCATCGATTTAAGCCGCATCCCGCTGTACCTGAATGGCGACGCGCCGCTGGCCTGCGCCTTGCATGAGGCGCTGACGCTCCGGGTGGCGAAAACGGGTATCCGCTTTCCCGGCGATGCTGACCGCAGACCGCTGGACGCCCGTTTTGCCGTCTGCGGTTTCAGTAGGGAGGAGGCGCTGCTGCCGGAGTGCGGCAGTTTCAGCGGTTATCAGCTGCTGCTGGAGTATTTTACCTTCCGTGAAAAGTTTATGTCGGTGACGCTACGCGGCCTGGAAAATGTGGATTTCCCGGAAGAACTGGCGTGGTTTGAAATCGATATCGTGCTGGAGAGACAGTGGCCGCATGAATATGCGCTGTCGGAGAAACATCTGCGCCTGCACTGCACGCCGGTGATTAATCTCTTTCCGCTGGAGTCCGATCCGCTGCATCTGGACTCGTTACAGACCGAATACCTGCTGCGCCCGATGCGTGTCCAGGACGGTCATACCGAGATTTATTCCGTGGATTCGGTCACCTCCTCGCGCCACTCCGGTCACCAGACGTATGTGCCGTTCACCAGCTTCCGTCACAAGGGAGGAATGCTGCGCCATGATGCGCCGGAATATTATTACCATACGCGGGTAAAGTCCGGTCCTTCAGGGCTGCACGACACCTGGCTGACGCTCGGCGGCGAGGCGTTTGATAACCACACCGTACCGGAGAATGAAAAACTGTCGCTCAGCCTGACCGGCACCAACGGCCAGCTGCCGCGCCGGGCGCTGCAGAGTACGCTGCTGGACACGGTGGTGAAATCCACCACCGCGCGCATTCAGGTGCGTAACCTCTGCGCCCCGACGCTGCCGTGCTACCCGCCGGACCGCGATCGTTTTCACTGGCGGGTGCTGAGCCATCTCGGCAGCAGTTTCCTGTGGATGATGGATAACGCCGACGTGCTGCGCGGCGCGCTGGCCCTCTATGACTGGACCGATAACGAGATGAACCGCCGCCGCCTGGAAGCGATTGTCGATGTCAGGCATAGCGAGGTGGAACGTTTTGCACAGGGCCATTTTCTGCGCGGCGTGCAGATTGAGGTGACCCTCGACAGCAGCGGCTTCGCCGGGCACGGCGATATCTGCCTGTTCGGCGAGATGCTGAACCGCTTCTTCGCGCTGTATACCGATATTCACCTGTTCAACCATCTGATTCTGATACTACAACCTGGGGGAGAGCGCCTCGAATGGCAGGAGAACCACAACCGCCGCATTCCCGGCTAAGCCCCCGGCTTGAGCGGGAAATCTATCGTATCAACTTCTACCGCTTCTGCCAGTTACTGGAAAAGCGTCGTCCGGGCGCATCGCCGTTGGGCAGCACCCTGAATCCGGTGGACGATCCGGTACGGTTTCGCCCGCATCCGGGAATGGGCTTCCCGGTCAGCGAGCTGAAAACGGTGGAATATGATGAAGACCATCCGGATGCGCCGCCGACGGTGCGCACGACGTTTATGGGGCTCTACGGCGTCGACTCGCCGCTGCCCACCGCGTGGCTCGACGAGATCGCCCAGCAGCGGGAAGGGCACGAAGCGCAGGAGGCGTTTCTCGATATCTTTAACCACCGCATTCTGACGCAGTTTTACCGCATCTGGCGAAAATATTCCTACCCGGCGACGTTTGAAGCGGGGGGCAGGGACAGCACCTCGCAGAGCCTGCTGGGCCTTATCGGTCTGGGAATGCCGGGTACCGATAAGCATATCGCCACCCCGATATCGCGTTTTCTGGCGCTGCTCGGCATCATGCGCCTGCCTGCGCGTACCGAAGAGGGGATTCAGGCGCTGGTACGTCTGCTGGCTCCCCGCACGCGGACCACCGTCACGCCGCACTGCCCGCGCACGTTTTTCATCAACAATCCACTGGGTTTTTACGGCAATGACGATTTTCTGCTCGATGGCTATAACGTGCTGGGCGACGAAACGACAGAGGTCAGCAGCCAGCTATTGATTGCGCTGTACACGGACGATATTGCCGAGGCGCAGGGGTGGTTACCGGAAGGGCAGATATATCAGGACTTTCTGGTCCTGCTGCGGGTCTATCTCGGCTGGCGCTATAAAGCGCGTATACAGCTGACCGTTCCTGCCCGGTTACTGCCTGCGCCGGTGCTGGGCGAAACCCCCTTTATGCTCGGCATGACGGGGATACTGGGCGTGGAGGGAGAGGAGATCCCGCCCGATATCCCCGCCACCTTTACTATTGAGCCTGGCGGCTATTGCGGAATGCCGTCTGCAACTTTACAACAAGGAAACCAGCGTGTTGCATACCACTTCGATTAAACGATGGAGTTTACTTCTTATGCCTTTACTGCTGACAGGCTGTGGCCTGACGCAGAAAATTAGCGACAGCACCTTATCGGCGGTGAAATCGGTGTTTTATAAGCAGGTAAACGTCCTGCATCTGGACGTTACCGCCCGGGCGGAACTGAACACCGATGAGCGGGAGAACACCTCGCTCTCCCAGCCGGTGATGGTGTGGGTCTACCAGCTCAGTGACCGCAAGACGTTCGATAAACGGGTCTATCAGCAGCTGGTCACGGAAAGCGAGGAGGCCGCCGGAGACGAACGGCTTGCCAGCCGTAGCCTGGTGGTAAAACCCGGCGCTGACGTCAGCCTGGATATTCCGATGGACGAGAAGGCGCAGTTTATCGCGGTGGTGGGGTTATTCCGGGCGCCGGATATGGTGAAGAATGACTGGAAGCTGGTGCTGAGGCGCGACGATCTCGATCCCGACAAACCGCGCATTATTGAAGCCAGCCATAACCGCCTGACGCTGAAACCCCTGAAGGATGACTGAGATGCCCACACGCCATAATGCCCCCTCGCTGTATGAAATGCTGTACGGCAACTTTACCGGCGGACTCGACCTGCATCAGGTCAGTGAGGAAAACCAGGTTATTCTGTCGGTGCTGGATAATATGCAGCGCGTCCTCAACTGTCGAGCCGGGACGCTGGCGCACCTGCCCGATTACGGCCTGCCGGATATGACTAAAATCCTCCAGGGGATGCCGGGTACGGCTCATGAGCTGATGGGCATCCTGTCGGCCGTATTGCTTAAATATGAACCGCGGCTGAAGAAAATTGACGTGGTTCTGCTCGAGCAGGCTATTCCCGGCGAGCTGCGTTACGCCATTGACGCGGAGCTGAAGGGCGTAGGCCTGGTGCACTACGGCACCGAATTTATGCCCGAGGGCAGGGTGCTTATCCGCCACCTCAAACAGCAGCAGTACCTGGAAGTCCGCTCCTCTATCTAGTTTTTATTCTGGCTGAAACCATCATGACGACTCCTTCTGAATGTTGCCTGAAAACCGGCGGCGACCCGCGTACGCTTGCGGATTACGCGCGCCTTCGCGATGAAATGAACAAACTAACCCATCCGGCGCGCCCGGATGTCAACTGGCGGCTCGCGGAAAAACTCTGCCTGTCGCTGTTTGAGCACAACGGCGTGGAGCTACAGACTGCCGCCTGGTATACGCTTGTCCGCATGCATCTGGCGGGGCTATACGGCATGAATGAAGGGCTGGCGATACTGGTCGCGCTGGTCTCCCGGCAGTGGGGCAATATGTGGCCGCAGCCGACGACTGCGCGAATCAAAATACTCAGTTCGCTCAGTCAACGGCTGCAGCAGGCGATGCGCACGCTGTCGCTGACCTATATCGACCTGAGCCAGCTTTACCAGGCAGAAGCGCATCTGACGGCGCTGGATGACGTACTGCAGCGTCTGGAACTCAAACATGCCGGCCAGCTTGATGCCCTGTCTATCCTGCTGCACAACGCGGCGGTGCGGCTGGAGAGCAGCGAAAATAAAGAGGAGACCGCGCCGCAAGCGGCCGCGCCTGATCCTGCCCCTTCCAGCCTCCCTGAACCGACCGCGCAGGTGAAATGGGTCTATGTCGCCGAACCGGCATCGCGGCCGAATGCTGACGTTGTGACGGCATTCCCGGCGCCCGCGAAGCCCTGGAAGCCGTTTGTCGCCGGGATGCTGACTATGCTGGCGCTGGCCGGGGCCGCGGCGGGAGGATGGCGGGCAACGTACCCGTCCGATTCGGGGCAGATGCGGTTTCCCGCCCGGTTCTCTCCGTTACCCACGGTGCTTTCCGCTGAGCAGTTACAGACGCTACGACAACAATCCCCCTCGGCGGAGCCGGGGATAAAACAGACTCAGCAGCAGCTGGCGCAGCTTTTACAGCTAAAACCGGACTGGGCTTTGAGTTATGGTACTCATCTGGCGCAGCAGGCGCTGACGCTATGGCCAGAGCAGGCGAAACCGCTGGCGCGGCAATGGCAACAGCAGGTCAGCGCCGCCGCGCTTCCCGTGGAGAATCTCAGCGGCTGGCACCAGGGAATGACGCAGCTACAGCAGTTGACGAACCGGCTTAACGCACTGGATGAACAGAAGGGGCGGTATATCACGGTGAGTGAGCTGAAGTCAGCGGTGTTTGCCATAACGCAGTCGTTCAGCCGTACCGTTCCGGCGGAAGAGCAGCTGCGACAACTCTCCGCACAGCCGCGCAATCAGCCAGGGTCTGCGGCGCAGCAGAACCAGACGGAGCAGCATCTGCAACAACTGATTGCCCGCTATGCTGCGCTGAAACAAAAAACGGCGGAATAAGCGTGCAATAGCCACCCGCACGGGTCATTAGCGTGACGCATGACTTTCGCTATCGGAACGGCCGGTTGCCGGCCTGATGCGACAACCCTGCCACACCCGGCACCGGCGCGCCTGTCGCGCCGGTGCCTCCTTTCAGCGTTTAATCTCCCCAGACAGGGCTCTCTAATAACGTCGTAATTCACTGGCTTCCCAGCTATACGCGTCCCTGGCGATTAACGTGTCGCCAAGCTCCTGATAATCGAAATGATAAAACTCAGCGCGGGCGCCATAACCGGAGTAGTCGACTGCCGCAAGGCCAACAAACGCTCCGGTAAAGAATCCGCCATAGCTTTGCAGGACATAATCATCCGAAAGGATCGCAGCATCTAGCTTCACAGGGATTTCAGTGAACTCAACCCCATCAAAGCTATATTCATAGCTATACGTTTCCTTCCTGACTTTCGTCCGGAACCAGACATATTCAACGTGCTCCGGGACCTTGATGGCTTCATCTTTTAAATATGATGTATACCGCCCTCGGTTATTCTCACCTATTTCAATGACCTTACCGTTAATTTCATTCCAGGTAATGAACACAAAACTCCAGTGACGATCGTTATAGTAATTCGTTAACCCGGCCATTTGCTGGTAGTTAAATGGATTAAATTTAACTTTAACTTTCGCATCAAAATAAAAGGCTTGCCAGCGTCGGGCAATCAGCGACAGGTCATGGGTATTCGCTAAAGATCCCTGGCCAATTAACGTTAACTTGCCATCGCCGGTGGTACCCATTTTTTCTGTAAACGGCACCCGCAGGGTGTTCCAGTTACCATCGAGTGTCGCCGTTGTAAATTCGTCGTGCTGGCTACGGTCTTCCGGACTTTCGGTATCAATGGCATCTTTCGGGCCTTCGACAAACGTCTTTCCGCCGTGACCGCCTTCAATACGCGGCCAGCCGCCTTCATCCCAGTACACCTTCTGGATAGCCGTTTCTCTGCCCAGCGTTGACCAGCCGCGAGGATCGTAGACTGACTCACCCGGGCGATTCCACGGACGCGCGCAGAGCGAGGCGTAGTACCATTCGCCGCCGGGGGTGGAAACCAACGCGCCGTGCCCTTGCTTTTGGATGTAGCTGTCTGGCGTATCGACGTTGGTTAAGAAGACCTCACCTGGCTCCGTTTCAAAGCTGTTGGCGTCTAAGGTTTTAGAACGCGCAACCACTTCCTGGTGCGTAAATACGGTGCCCCCCTGGGCGGCAAAAAGATAATAATATCCGTTCAGTTTATAGAGATGCGGCCCTTCAACGAGCCCAACGGCGGTCCCCCGATAAAGGGTACGCGCGGTCTCTGGCATTAATTTCAGGGTTTTTGTATCCAGTTCAGTTAACGTGATGCCGTCAAAAGGATGGTGATATTCGCGATGGTCCCAGGTTTGCTGCACGATATATTTCCGGCCATCATCGTCGTGGAAGAGAGAAGCATCAAAACCTACGCCGTTAAGCTTAATGGGATCTGACCACGGGCCGCGGATATCGGCTGCGGTGGTCAGATAGTTTGTCATGTCTTTAAAGGCGCCTTCGGTGACTTTGACGTCGGTATACACTAGCCAGAATTGACCGTCGGCATAAGAGAGCGCCGGCGCCCAAATGCCGCCTGATGAAGGATTGCCTTTCATATCCAGCAGGGTGGTGGTTGACAGGGGCGAAGGGAGAAGATTCCAGTGCTCCAGGTCTTTTGACTCATGTAAACGAACGCCAGGGAACCACTCAAACGTAGAGTTGGCGATATAGTAGGTGTCCTCGACACGGATAATACTGGGGTCGGCATTAAACCCACGTAAAATAGGGTTTTGAATAAGTGACATATCATTACACCTTTTTATTTAAATGTTCCAAATGCATTTAATTTATATTTTTAACTACACGCGGACTTCATCAAGCTGACGGTTAATATCGGTCACGTTTTTGTCAGAGATGGGATAAACCTGCATGATGATCATCGATATGATGGCTAACGCGATAGGGATCCACACCGCGGTCATAATGATCCCGTCGATAGCGCTGGCGCTTTGCCGGGCGCCGGTTTCATTAAAGCCATAAACGGCCAGTAACCACAGGGGAATCGCGCCGCCGATGGTAAAGCCGATTTTGAAAAAGAGGCCCATAATCGCATTAATGATCGCCGCATTTCGCTTGCCGGATTTTAATTCGCCATACGCAATCACTTCAGGAACCAGCGCCCACATAAAGCCGGTCGCGGACGTTAAGCCCCATTGTTTAATGAAGGTGGCGATGTAAGCAAGCCAAAGCGCATCGTGCATGCCCTCGCGTGACCAGACGTAAGTCAGTAGCTCGCCGACAATAAACATGGCCAGAAAAATATGGAAGAAGCCTTTTTTACCAAAAATTTTCTTGAGTTTGGGCCAAAAAATAGGGAATGCGATGCCCGGTATGGAGGCGACAAGGCCTACGGCGCCCATCCATTCTGAATGACCGACAACGTACTGATTGAAAAAGCCGTTAACCGTGTTCATGAAAAACATGAACGTGAAGGCCAGCATGAAAAACAGCCCGAGAATAACCAGCGGGCGGTTATGTTTGAGTTCAAGGAACAGATCGGTCGTTTTGACGTTGGCGGTCTGTTCTGCCGTCGCGACAACGCGTTCTTTCGTAAATTTATAGCAGATGAAAAGCGCCACCGCGCCGATGAGCATATACACGGAGTAGACGCCGAACCAGGCGTAGTTGGCTGATGGATCGGTATAGTTTCCCAGATTGAGCTCAATGCCGAAAAAACCGGTGTCCTTAAGGCTGCGATCTTTTGGTGAAGCCATCTGTACAAACATCGGAAACAGGGTATAAACAAGAAGATTGGCGCTATTGGCCAGCATCATTCGGGTACTGGTGAGTTTATCAATCGATTCCGGATCCCGGGTCAGGGATGCATTAAGCGAACCATAAGGAATATTCACTACGGAATAAACTAAATCCAGAGCCAAATAAACGATGAAGGCAAAAGGTACCGAACCTCTGACCCCAGGAATGGGAGCAAAAAGTAAAGCGGAAAGGATCACCAGCGGTACGCCGGCTCTTAACAGCCAGGGGCGATATTTACCTGCTTTTGACGTTCTTTTGTCAACATACGTGCCGACCATCGGATCCCAAAAGACATTGATGATTCGGACAAAAAGAAATATAAACCCTGCCGTTGCCGTGCTGATGGTATTAACCGTCAGCATGTGAAGAGCCAGAAAGCCGCCTATTGTGCCAAAAACCAGGTTTTGAGCGAAGTCGCCCATACCATAACCAATACGTTCTCCACGCGTTAATTTATGATATTCATCATGGCGGCTTTGCATTATGTTTTTACTCATTCTGAGCAGACTCCGGTGTGTTGTGTGGATGTGTAACAATTTCTGACATAAATGATCTCGAAGAATCTATTACGTTTTTAAATTAATTTATTATGTTTTTTTACTTCTGTGATCATCGAAGCAAAGCCTCCTCCAGACCCTCCATTTCACTTGTTGATTAACGCGTTACAAGCTATACCCCGGTAGATTTAAAACGCCGCCAAACCGGCATTTTGTTTTATTGTTTTTTTTACTCTGGCCACTCCAGGAAATGTACTCTACAGAGTTATCCGCGCGCTGAGTAAATGGCGCGAATATTTGCGAGATGGCTCACGTTTGAGCATTTTCTTAATCACGGAGTGAAATAACGTAATTGAGCAACCGGCCAGGAGAATACAGGATGTGTCACAGTTGTTAATTTTTCGCTTCATAAATTATGGGATTCATCATGCCATCTTGTGCTGAGCGGGGCGCTGCCAACAGTTTGACTCACCCATGCGACGGTGCCGGGGCGGCGGTTGGCGGCGGCCGGACCCTGTGTCCCGGGGATGCAGGGCAAAGCGTTAGCGCCCTGAACGCTACCCACCGTCTGGGGGGCAAAACGTGATGCTGTGAGTAGGGAGGACGTCGCCATCGTTTTAAACCACGGCGTTAATTTCGGCGTATGCCCCAGCGCATTCAATGAATTCACTGCTGGCCGGGGGAACTATCCAAAGTGATAATTCACCCGGGCTGCGCTAATTCTTAAATAACAACTATGGAGATCGGATAACCCTAATAGTGTAAAGCCTCTGTTGACGTACAAAATAAAAATTAAATTGTTCTTATGATAGCGACATATTCTGATTGCCCAGAATGGGATTGTTATTATCTGAATAAAACTAACCTATATTGAGATAATTATGACAATGATAAAAAAACTTCCATTACCCATGGCGGTTATCGCCGCGCTTTTCCCATTTACCTCTGCAGTCGCCCAAGAGTTCACTCAGGAACAGATCGACGCCATTGTGGCGAAAGCCGTCGATAAAGCCCTGGCCGAACGCCAGGCGAAAATCGACGCCGCGGCTGATAAAAAAGTGGATGTTATCACCAACCCGCAGACCACCGCGGCCACGCCGGATATGGCGATCCCCTTCGGCCTGAAGTTCAGCGGCTACGCCCGCTACGGCGCGCAGTTCCAGACCGGCGATCAGAAGTTTGTCGGCGTCGATGGCTCCTATAACGGCGCCTCGGCGATCGGCCGTTTAGGCAACGAAGGCAACGGCGGCGAATTCCAGATAACCAAAGCCTTCAGGAGCAGTAAAGGCGCTATCTGGGATATCAACGTCATGTTTGACCACTGGAGCGATGAAGTTAACCTGAAAAAAGCCTACGTCGGCGTCACCAACGTGCTCGAGTCTAACCCCAACGCCTATATCTGGGCCGGCCGCGACTTCCATCAGCGCCCGCAGCAGGGGATCAACGACTACTTCTGGATGAACCACGACGGCCAGGGCGCCGGGGTGAAGAACTTTGATAT
>NZ_VOJB01000065.1:28884-80041 GCF_007910085.1 Klebsiella sp. ME-303
CACCCGGCAGGCGCAGATCGAATATCTGCTGGCCTTCCACGACTATGACAACGGCAAGGACAACACCGATAACCGTAAAAACTACGGCGCTATTGTCCGTCCGATGTACTTCTGGAACGATGTGCACTCCACCTGGCTGGAAGCGGGCTACCAGCGCGTCGATTACGACCAGGGCGGCGATAACCACGGCTGGAAGCTGACGCTGTCGCAGAACATCGCCATCGGTATGGGGCCGGAGTTCCGCCCGATGCTGCGCTTCTACGTGACCGGCGGCCAGGTGGATAACAAGCGCACCGCGAAGGTTAACGGCACCAAAGACGAGCAGCTGGATTCGTTAAACCTTGGCGGCATGTTTGAAGCGTGGTTCTAGAAGCCGATGGATCCAACAACGAAGAGGCTGGCGTGCGCCAGCCTCTTCGCGCGTTCAGCTATCTCAATGCACCGTCAGGCGCAGGGCCAGGTCCTGCGGGTAGGGATCAAAGTAGTTCTGCGCCTGCAGATAGCGATCCGGGTATTCGGCCAGATAGTGCTTAAGCAGCGTTAACGGCGCAAGGATAGGCAGCAGCCCGGAGCGATAGTTAAGGATCACCTCCCGCAGCTCGCCGCGCTGGCGGCTGTTTAGCTGGTTACGAAAGTAGCCCTGAATATGCATCAGCACGTTGGTGTGGTTTTTACGCGAGGCGGGCTGTTTCAGGATCGTCATCAGTTTTTCGCGGTAGATCGCAAAGAAAGCCTCCAGATCCTGCCATTCGTGGAGCGAGGCAACGAATGGGCCAATCTCGCGGTATCCCGCCTGATGGTGGGCCAGCAGCTGCAGTTTATAGCGGCTATGGAAATCCAGCAGCGCGCGGCGCGTCAGGCCATTTTTGTGCAGACAGTTAAGCTCGTGCAGGGCGAAGACCCGTTCGACAAAATTTTCACGCAGCACCGGATCGTGCAGGCGGCCATCTTCTTCCACCGGCAGCCACGGATATTTCTCCATCAGCGCGGCGGTAAACAACCCTGTGCCTTCTTTTCGTCCGCGATTGCCCTTTTCATCGTACAGCCGCACGCGCTCCATGCCGCAGCTGGGCGATTTGGCGCAGACGATAAATCCCGATAGCTCGCCCAGGGTCGAGAGGTGGGCGCTGGCGAAATCGGCCATCTTCTCCGTCACGTCGTCGTGCGGTGCATGCGTGAAGCGCATGCGGATTTCCCCTTCGGTCGTTTGCACCAGCCGCAGCGCCGGGCGCGGGACGGGGAGGCCGATAGCCATCTCCGGGCAGACGGGTTTAAACGCCACCCACTGCGCCAGCTCGTCCATCACGAAGCCCATGCGCTTATGCCCGCCGTCGAATCGTACGGCAGAACCGGTCAAACATCCGCTGATCCCAATGACAGGTTGTGTGTTCATGGCGTAGTCCTCTTTTATTGTGCGGTTCGGGTGAAGAAAAGGGTCACGGTGGCGACGGTAATGCCAAATTTCTTCATCTCGGTTTTGTTGAACAGGTGCGCGTCGTCCTGCAGGAACATCCAGTCGTCGAAGTGCAGGAGCCAGGTGCTACCGCTGGCCGTCACGTTCATGCTGTAGCGCCAGTGAAAAGCGTTGCCCGCCGCCTGGCCGGTCGCCACGCCGGCAATGTCGCCGGCGGTGCCTTCATAACGGTGGTCGCCGGTGCGGCGAATGCGCCATACCCGCTGCTGCTTTTCGCCATCATCGTAAATAAAGCGTTCGTGGAGCGTCAGCGTGTCGCCAACAACGTCGCCGTCAATGGCGACATGGAAGCGGCGCAGCTGTTTGCCGTTGCGATCCTGAACCATCCCCCAGGCTTCCGTTTTGCCCTGAAAGTAGTGGAAAATGTCCAGCGCCGGCTGCTGCTGGCGGTAGTCGGTCACTTCGGCGCTGCAGCCCGCCAGCGCCAGCATCAGCAGCGCGAGGCCAAGGGTCAGAATGCGTTTCATGATGTTCGCTCCGCGGTAAGCTGCACAACGCTGATGGTGCGGGCGTTAAACCCGGCTTCGCAGTAGCCGAAGTAGTAGAGCCACATGCGGCGGAAGCGATCGTCAAAGCCGAGCTTCTCAATATCCTGCCAGGCGTGGATAAATCGCTGCCGCCAGTGGGCCAGGGTGCGGGCGTAGTCCGGCCCCATATCGAACAGATCGCGCACCACAAAATCGGTGTGCCGCGTCATCAGCTCGTTCATCGCCGTGATGCTGGGCAAAAATCCGCCGGGGAAGATGTAGCGCTGAATAAAATCCACGTTTTTGCTGTAGCCGCGATAGCGCTGATCCTGGATGGTAATGGCCTGGATAGCCATTCTGCCGCCCGGGCGCAGCCGCGCCTGGCAGGTGCGAAAGAAAGCCGGCAGATAGCGTTGCCCCACGGCTTCAATCATCTCCACCGACAGCAGCTTGTCGTACTGGCCGGTCAGATCGCGGTAATCGCAGAGCAGTACCTCGACGCGATCCTGCAGCCCGGCGCGGGCAATTCGCGCGTTGGCCCACTGGAACTGTTCCTGCGACAGGGTGGTGGTGGTGACCCGGCAGCCGTAGTGGCGGGCGGCGTATTCGGCCATCGCCCCCCAGCCGGTGCCAATCTCCAGGAGATGATCGCCGGGCGTAAGCGCCAGACGCTCGCAAAGGCGCGCCATTTTGGCCCGCTGGGCCTGGGTGAGATCCTGGCCGTCGTCGGTAAACAGCGCGCTGGAGTAAAGCAGCTCGTCGTCAAGGAAGTGGGCGTAAAAGTCGTTGCCCAGATCGTAATGGGCGGCGATATTTGCCTTCGCCTGCGCGCGCGAGTTGCGGCGCGTCCAGTGGCGCAGCCGCTCGACGGGCTTGCTCAGCAGCCGGAAGCCGCGCTCCAGCCGCTCCAGTACCTGGCCGTTACGTGCCAGGATCTGCAGCAGCGGCGTCAACTGCTGGCTCTCCCATTCGCCGTCCATCCAGGCCTCCGCGGCGGCGAGGCTGCCTCCGGTCAGTAAACGCCGGTAGACGCCCGAGGAGAGCACGTGCACCTCGGCGCGCAGCGCGGCGGCGGGGTCGCCAAAATGAAAGGTCTGCGCCCCTTCGCGTACGGTGAGCGCCCCTTCGCGAATGCCGCTCAACAGACGAAAGAGCAACCAGCGCGCGATACGCACGTTGCGCGGGATATCGGGTTCAAGCGCAAAGACAGGATCGGTCATGAGCGTTCACTCCTGCTGACAGGATGGTTGTACAGCGGCACGCGCTTGAGCCATAGCCGCAGCGCCTGCCAGTAGATCGCGAGGACGGTTTTCAGCGTCATCAGCGGAATGCGCAGCAGCAGCCCGCGCAGGCTGGCCCGCGTTAAAGGCGCGCGGCTCAGGGCCAGCGTGGCGTCGAAGACTTTCGCGGCCTGATGGTTCTCGATATGCATGTGCAGCGTTTTACCGGGACTGTTAAAGCGCCAGAGGTAGACCATATCCATCGGGTTAAACGGCGAGACGTGAAAGGCTTTCGCCAGCGGGCGCGCCCGTTGACCGTCTACCGCGTAGTAATGGCGCTCATTCCACGGCGTGTTGCGCACTTCGGCCAGCACCCAGCGCAGGGTACCGGCGCCGTCGTAGCAGTAGTAAAAGTTGACCGGGTTAAAATGAAAGCCCAGGTAGCGCAGTTGGGTCAGCAGCATGACGCGGCCATCCGGGCGCGCGCCGGTCAGGCTTTCCAGCCGGTTCAGAACCTGCGCTTTCAGCGGCGTGCCCAGCGGATAATCCGCATCGTAAAAAGAGGCGGCAGCAAAGCGATTGCGGCGGATACCCGCTTCGCCGAGCCGATCCAGCTCATCCAGATCGAGCCAGGCCATAAAGATGCGATAGCGAAAGTGGTGCGCTTTCGGCTGAAGACGGCGGTGGCGTAATACGCCCTGATAGAGGCAGCTGTTCATGTCAGAGGTTCTCCGCCGCGATGATGCCGTTGACCACATCGAGGGCGCTGCGCACGCCATCTTCATGAAAACCGTTGTACCAGTACGCGCCGCAGAACCAGCTTCGCTGGCGGCCGTTAATCTCCTCGCGCCGCATCTGGGCGGACCAGCTTTGGGGATTAAATAGCGGGTGTTCATAGACCATACGCTTCCAGACGAAGCGCGGGTCCACCGGCGTTGGCGAATTGAGGGTGACGCAGAACAGCGGGGCGTCGGCAGGCAGGCCCTGGAGAATATTCATGTTATAGGTGACGCAGGCGCTGGCCTGATCCTGTTCGCTCAGGCGATAGTTCCAGCTGGCCCAGGCGCGCTTGCGCACCGGCAGCCAGCGGGGATCGCTGTGCAGGACCACCTCGTTTCGCTGCCAGCCGATATCCCCCAGTATTTCGCGTTCGGCGAGCGTCGGGTCCGCCAGCATGGCCAGCGCTTCGGCAGAGTGGCAGGCGAAGATCGCCTGATCGAAGTGCTGCTCCCCCGATGCCAGCTGGAGCGTGACGCCATCCTGATGACGGATCACGTTCTGCACCGGCGCATTGAGGCGCAGGCGCAGGCGATCGCCGGACCGGGCAAGCAGGGCGCGCACGTATTCGCGCGAGCCGCCGGGCACCACGTACCACTGCGGGCGCTGGCGGATATCCAGCAGGCCGTGATTATCAAAGAAGCGCAAGAACAGCGCCAGCGGGAAGCGGCGCATCTCCTGCAGCGACGAAGACCAGATAGCGGCCCCCATCGGCAGGATATAGTGGCGTGCGAAAAAGGGGCTAAAACGGTGCCGCTCAAGGAAGGTCTGCAGCGTGGCGCCCGGGTCGAACGCTCCCGCCAGAGCCTGCTTCGCCAGGCGATTAAAGCGGACGATCTCCGTCAGCAACCCCCAGAAGGCCGGCTTTAGCAGATTGCGCCGCTGGGCGAAAAGCGAGCTCAGGCTGTGGCCGTTATACTCCAGCCCGCTTTGCGGATTGTGGACCGAAAAGCTCATCTGCGTTTTTTGGCCGCTCAGCCCAAGCTCGTTAAGCAGGCCCATAAAGCGCGGATAGGTGCGATCGTTATACACGATGAATCCGGTATCGATGGCCCAGGTACCCTGCGGCGTGGCGATATCCACCGTGGCGGTATGCCCCCCCGGCGTGGACGCCGCTTCGAACAGGGTCACTTCGTGTTGCCCGGCAAGGCGCCAGGCGCAGGTCAGCCCGGCAATGCCGCTGCCAATAATCGCGATTTTCATGGACGCACCATCCTGCGCAATAGCCTGCGCTGAAGTCCTTCAGGAAGCCCGGCCAGCAGGCGCAGAAGCAGGCAAAAGCCCGTCGGGAAGGCGATACGATCGTGCCCTTTCGCCAGGCCGCGGCGAATCGCTTTAACCGCCTGCTCCACGCTCACCTGGCCGGGCATAGAAAAATCGTTTTTACGCGTCAGCGGAGTGTCAACAAACCCCGGCGAAACGACCGTGACGGCGATCCCTCTTGGCTCCCAGTCCAGGCGCAGACTGTTGGCAAACCAGGTCAGCGCCGCTTTCGAGGCGCCATAGGCTTCGGCCCGAGGAAAGGGTAGCCAGTGCGCCATCGAGCTCACCAGCACCACGCGATTCCCGGCTGACAGCTGCGACTGAAGCGCCGCCAGGCAGTTCACCGGCCCGAGAAAGTTAGTGGTGATGACCCTTTCAACCAGCCCGGCATCCACCGTTCCGTGTTCGAGATATTCGCAGGTCCCGGCGCAGAGAATGATCAGATCGGCGCGGCAGTCAGCGAGCGTCTGGCGACAGGCATCCCTGTCCGTCATATCGAAAGAGCGGACGCTGATGTGGGGACTGTGCTGCTGTAGCGCCGACAGACGCGACGGATCGCGGCCGCAGGCGATAACCCGGTGGCCGTCCGCAGCGAAGGACCTGGCGAGCCCGGCGCCAATGCCGGAGCTGGAGCCGGTGATGAGCACCGTCATCATGACCGCACCCTCCGTTTAGCGCCGCGCACCGCCCAGCCCAGCAGGGGAAGGTGTTCGTACAGCATCTCCCCGGCGTCGTAGTAGTCACGCTGGTGAATAATTCGTTCGTCTTCAACGGTGACCACCGAGCAGCCCGCAAGCTGTAGCGCCTTACCCCCGGCAAGTCGCGGATGCGACCAGTGCATGGTCCAGGCGACGGCAAAACGTTGACCTTCGCAGAGCGGGGCATCGAGGGTGAAACGGCAATGATCGACGTTGGCCAGCAGGTGCGAAAGATAACTCTGGATCGCGGACAGCCCCTGGTGTTGGCCAAAAGGATCGATCAGCAGCGCATTCGTGTGGTACAGCGCGGCCAGCGCCGAAGGCGGCTGGGTATCCAGCGTGGCGTAGTACGTACTAAAACGGCTAATGACGGATGGCGAGGGACTCATAGGTCACTTCCTGAGTAAACAATATGGCATAGTTAAAACTTACACAATTAATATTATTTGTCCAAGTTTTGACTAAAATATTTTTTATTTTCATTGATTATCAGTTGGTTAATAACATGTCTTTGAAGCATGATTTTGTGGGTGTTGGAGAGAAAAGAAGAGTCTGCGGGCTTGTGCGAAAAAAGAAGAGGGGCAATTCTGAGGGACCTGCTCGTTGCGCCACGGAGCGGTGGCGCACGCAGTTAGAGCGCAACAATCTCCAGAGAGACAACCTGTTGCTGCCAGCGTTCAACCTGTTTCTGCCGGGCTGCAGAGAGTTTACCGGTCGTCACCAGCAGCCATTTGCGATCCGGCAGGATCTCCGGCGCCAGGGTCGCGGGGGGCGAGGGAAGGATGTCGATGCGGTGGCCCTGACCGGTGCGTTTGAGCGCTTCGAGCCAGATTTCGCAGGCGTCCGTCAGGTGCCAGCCGGTGATCAGATAGTTATCGCCGGGCGCCTTTTTGTCCCCTTCGAGGCAAAAAGAGGTGTAGGCGATAATGATGCCGTCGAGGATTTCGCGCAGCGTCATGATGGCCGGTACGTTGGCGGAAACCTGGCTACGCAGCGGGCGCAGCACTTCGGTGACCAGCTCGGGGCGGGGGGATTCACGACCGGCGTCGTAAATCAGCTGGCGCAGGGATTCGATTTTCCCCTCTTTAAGCCGCTGGAGCATGTTCTCCTGCAAGGTGATCCAGTTATTCGTCCGCCGTGCGCCAGGGCGCGCCAGCAGGGGCTTTACCTGGCTGACAGGTACCCCTTTTTTTACCCAGTCGAGGATTTTAAGCGCCTGCTGGATATCGTCATCGTTATACAGGCGATGGCCGCCATCGGTACGCTGTGGTTTAAGCAGGCCGTAGCGACGCTGCCAGGCGCGGAGCGTCGTCGCGTTTATGCCGCAAAGCTGCGCAAATTCTCCGATGGAGTAGGTCATAAGGTACACCTGATAATCAACAATACTCTCAATAATATACTACGAATAGCTGCGGGTTGAGTGCATTCCACGCGTTTGCAAACCGTTAGCCTCGCCGGAACTTAGTGAAAAGAAAAAGGAGAGAACAAATAAATCGCCACCATCCCTGAGAGGCTGACGATCGTGCTGATGATGAATCGGGTTCTGAACGGCTGCTTTTGCGTTTTGTGGCGGAACAGCTGTTGGCCGGCTATCGCGCCAGCCCAGCCGCCCAGCACCCCGAACGCCAGCAATGTGGCTTCCGGTACTCTGCGCCAGGCCCTGCGCGCCGCCATTTTATCCACGCCGTAGATCGCCAGGGTCAGCGCGTTGACCAGCAGGAGCCAGGTAGCAAAGGGCCAGGCGGTAAAAATGCTGCCGACCGCTGCGAAAATCAGGAGCAAATAACAACATCGATTGAGATTTATCATATGAGCCGCGGTTATTTTTAGCGTGTATCGAAGCCGCATTATACGCATTACCCGCGGCGAGAAAAATCCGCTGCCCGCTTCGGATGGCGTGAGCTTATTGCGTCATTTGCCGGCTGGTGTACAACGTCATCCCGACCGCGGCAAGAAGCAGTATGCCGCTTAAGCCAAACGCGCTTTGCCACCCCAGGCGGTCAAATACCAAACCGCCCGTCGTCGAACCCAGCGCGATCGACAGCTGAATAACGGCAACCATCAGACCGCCTCCCGCTTCGGCGTCGTCGGGCAGCGTCCGCGCGATCCATGTCCACCAACCGGTTGGCGCCGCGGTCGCCAGCATCCCCCACAGGCTTAACAGCACGGCAACGGTCCAGGCGTGGTGTCCTACCAGAAGCAACGTGCCGGCGATGAGGGCCATCAACAAAGGGATGGTCATTAAGGTCTGATAAAACCGGGCGTTGAGGAGTGTCGAAACGCCCAGGGTGCCGATAAAACCCGCGATGCCGATAGCGAGCAAAATCAGGGACAGGCCAGAGGCGCTGACGCCGGTCACCGCTTCCAGAAACGGCCGCACGTAGGTAAATAAGGCAAACTGCCCCATAAAGAAGAGTCCGCAGGCCAGCAGACCGATCGCGACGATGGAATGTCTGAGCAGGCGAAGCACGGAGCCGCGCGGCCGGCTCGCTTTATCGCTTTCCATCGCAGGCAGGCTGAAGCATTGCCAGATGAACGCGACTATCGCCAGCGGCACGAGGCAGAAAAAGGCGCCGCGCCAGCCGACGGTGGCCCCCAGATAGCTGCCAAGCGGCGCGGCCACGACGGTCGCCAGCGCGTTGCCGCCGTTGAAAATCGCCAGCGCGCGGGGAACCTGGTGCGCGGGGACCAGCCTGATGGCGGTGGCCGCCGACATCGACCAGAATCCCCCGATAACGATGCCAATCAGGGCTCTTCCCGCCATATAGATCGCATAGCTGTGGGCCAGCGCGACAATCATTCCCGAGACCGCCATCAGAACCGTCAGCCCCAGCAGAAGGTGTTTACGATTCAGACTTCCGGCAAGGTTAGAGATAGTCAGGCTGGTCAGCACCGCCAGGGCGCCGGAAATCGCAATGCCCTGGCCTGCCAGCCCCTCGGTGATGTTTAGCTCTCCGGCGATCGGCGTCAGCAGGCTGACCGGCAGAAATTCGGAAGCGATGAGGACAAAAACGCACAGCGTCATGGCAAAGACGCCGCCCCAATGGGCGTGCGGTTGAGGGTGTGGTGTACGACGACTCAGTGTGGACATGATAGGGGTATCTCTTTATTTTTCCGGCCAGATTCGGGTGCGGCTGGAGCGGACGCTATTCATTGAATAACGACTAAAGCGTGGGTAAACGTCATGCGCGGGCGAGGGCAAGCCGCCCGCGACGATCGGGCGGCTTTCGGCCGTTATCTCAGGTTGGTTTTGAAAAACTGTTCAAATCTGGCAAACGGGATTTTACCGGCCGCATTGTCATAGAGATCGACATGGTTCGCGCCGGGGACGATCACCAGCTCTTTCTCTTTGCTGCCGATGGCCTTAAAGGCGTCTTCGGCAAAATAGCGTGAGTGGGCTTTTTCTCCGGTCACGATCAGCGTCGGGATAGTGACTTCACTGGCATAGCTCAGCAGCGGCATATTCATAAACGACAGCGGCATGGTTGCATTCCACGCGCCGGTTGAGTTCACGGAGCGGGCGTGGAAACCGCGCGGCATCCGGTAATAGTCAAAGAACTCTTTCAAAACCGGGTTCGGGTTGGCCGGTAAGGTTTCCGGCAGAATACGATCGCCTGCGCTGACGTGACCTTTCTGATCGACATAAATATCATGCCCGCCCGGCGCGAATGTGCCGCTTTCCGCATCCTTCCAGCGCTGCGCGTTCAGATACTGCAAGACGGCGCGGCGATCGGCGGTAGTATAGCGGTCTTTACCGTCGCCAACGCCGTGGCCCATCGCGCGGCTCATGTCGTACATGACGCTGGTGGCCACCGCTTTCACCCGGGTATCCATCGCGGCGTCGTTCAGCGCCATGCCGCCCCAGCCGCAGATGCCGAGCAGGCCAATTCGGTTGCGGTCCACCTCGTTTTGCAATCCTAAGAAATCCACCGCCGCGCTGAAATCCTCGGTGTTGATATCCGGAGAGGCGACGTTACGCGGATGGCCGCCGCTTTCCCCCGTATAAGAAGGATCGAAGGCGAGGGTGACAAAACCCTGTTCCGCCAGGGTCTGCGCATACAGACCGCTGGACTGCTCTTTCACCGCGCCGAAGGGGCCGCTGACTGCAATCGCCGCCAGCTTGCGCTCGCCGCGATCTTTCGGAATGTAGAGATCGCCGACCAGGGTGATCCCATAGCGGTTCTGGAAGGTCACCTTACGGTGAGTGACTTTCGCGCTTTCCGCGAAGGTTTTGTCCCATTTTTCGACCAGCGAAACGGGCGCGTTTGGATTGGTTGTCCCGGCATAGCTCATGGTGGTGACTCCACTTAGTGACGCGCATAGCAGCATGGCAGGCATGGCGGCCGTCAATTTTCTGGTAAACGCTTTCATTAATCATTCCCCTAAAACAGGTTCCAGATACAGGTTTCATACGGACAACGCTGCTGTGCTTTGTTGCAATGCGCTGATTATAGTTAGCAGTCAGAGTGCTGATTAGCGGGTGAAAAGTGCTAAGATTCATATCATATTGTTATAAATTACGGCGCAGGCGCGGGAGGAATCATGGCAAAACGGGAAAACTATAACGATCTGTACCTGTTTATGCTGGTGGTGCGGGAGGGCAGTTTTACCGCCGCGGCGCAGCGGCTTGGGCTGGCGCAATCCGGCGTCAGCCGTGCGGTACGTGAACTTGAAGAAAGGCTGGGGGTACAGCTTCTGGTGCGTACCACCCGTAAACTCTCGCTCACCCAGGCCGGCGAGCAGCTCTATCGAACCGTTGAATCTGGCTTTGATGCGTTAGATTCAGGGCTTTCCACTCTGGCGTATTATCGCAACACCCCCTCCGGTACCGTCCGCATCAATGCCAGCCAGCACGCCATTGATAAAGTGCTTCTGCCAAAGCTTTCGGTGTTCAAACAACGCTATCCCGATATCCGGCTGGAACTCATCAGTGAAAGCCGGTTTGTCGATATTATCGCGGAGCGATTTGATGCCGGGGTGCGTCTGGGGCCGGAAGTCGGCGGCGGTATGGTCGCGGTGCGCATTTCACCCGATATGGAGATGGTCGTTGTCGGCACGCCCGAGCATTTTCGCCGCTACGGTTTTCCGCAAACGCCGGCGGACCTGGTGGTTCATCCCTGTATCGCGTACCAGTTTGGCGACGGGACTATTTATGCATGGGAGCTCAATCAGGACGGTAAAAAAATCACCCACCGGCCGCAGGGACAGTGGGCCTTTGCCGACAGCTATATGGAAGCGAAGGCCGCCCGGCTGGGGTTGGGGCTGGCCTATGTCCCGCAGGAACTGGTTGCCGATGACTTAGAGCGAGGCGCGCTTATCAGAGTCCTGCAGCGTTACAGCCAGCGGCTGGAAGGCTCTTTTCTCTATTATCCCCATCGTAATGTGTCGCCCGCGCTGCGGGCGGTGATAGACACGCTGAGAATCTGAGCAAGCAGGACCCAGAGTCGGGCGCGGATCGTTGACCGGGTTTAAGGTAGTAACCGCATGCATTTATCAATCATTGTGGTTTTGCGCGGGGATGAGTGCCTTAATCCCGTTTTTCACAATAAGCTTTCTAACCACTCGGTAAATACCCGCACTTTGCGTGAGAGATGGCGGTGCGGATACAGGAGTGACAATTTGCGATCGGGGGTAGGGTTGTCAGGTAAGACTTCCACTAACAGGCCGCGATCGAGATAAGGCTGTAAAAAAACGTTCATTCCCTGGACTAATCCCAGCCCTGCCAGGCCTGCCGATAAATAGGTTTCAGAGTTATCGATGACCAGCTTGCCGGGAAGCGTCATTTCAACTGTTCCTTCTGGCGTAGAAAACGTCCACGGCATAATTTGTCGGCTGCTGCTGTTAATCCAGTTGATGGCCTGATGCTGCTGTAGATCCTCCAGCGTTTGCGGCACACCGTGGCTGGCAATATAGGACGGGCTGGCGCAGGTCGTCATTTTAATATTGCTTAACTTACGGGCGATATAGTCCCCGTCGTCCAGTTCCCCCACCCGCAGTAAGCAATCAAGACCATCGCGCAGCATATCCCGGCGGAGGTCTGAGCTACTGAGGATGATTTCGACGCCAGGGTGCTGGCGATAAAAATCAGGCAGATGGGGGACGACCAATAACGTCGCAAAAGCGACGGGCATATCCACGTGAAGCTGGCCGCGCAATACGCTATCGCTCCCAAACGACTCCAGCAGCGCATCTGCCTGGGCCAGTAAAGGTTTACTCTGCCGATAAAACGCTTCGCCGTCAGGCGTCAGGTTGATGCGCCGCGTTGTTCGCTGCATCAAACGCGTGCCGCAGTGCTGCTCAAGCAGCTGCAATGCCTTAGTGACGGCAGGACGATGAATCTGCAGGTTCTCCGCTGCCTGAGTAAAGCTACCGGACTCGACAATTTCAATAAAAATGCGAATCGATTCAAAGAGGTTTATTTGCATAGCGGGCTTCTTTTGCCGGATCGGGATATCATATTGTTACTGATTTTATAATAGTGATGCACTTTTTCGGCTATTTTTCTAAATAATATAACGTCCTACACTCCTTCCATCATGAAACTGAACCGCTCCATAGCGCTATTGTGAAGGATATTACCCCATGAAAAATAACCGAATCTGCCAGATCCTGAATATAGAAAAACCTGTTATTCAGGGGCCGTTATCGTGGTTGACCGATGCCCGTTTAGTCGCCGCTGTCAGCAATGCCGGCGGGCTTGGTGTGCTGGGGCCGAATGCCGGTTTAACCGCTGAGACCGCGGTGTCCACGCCGGAAGAAACCGCCGAAAAAATGCGTGAAGAGATCCGCAAAACCAAACGGCTGACCGAAAAACCTTTCGGCGTGAACCTGATCCCCGCTGCTGAAAACGATATCTGGACCCCGCCTATTTTGCAGGTGATAAAAGAAGAGGGCGTCAGAGCCGTGGTGTATACCGGCTACGGTGAAGGAGCGCTCATACCGGCGCTGTTCAACGAATTAAAAGAGGCGGGCATTGCTATCATCTATCGCGATATTAACCCGACGCCTGAAAATACCCGCCTTGCTGAAGAAGCGGGCGCCGATATCATCGTCGCGACCGGCTTTGATGAGGGAGGTACATTGCCGGGGACCGCGCTGGGAACCTTTTCTATCGTGCCGCTGATCGCCGATGCGGTGAAGCGTGTTCCGGTGATGGCCGCGGGCGGTATTACCGACAAGCGCACCGCCAGAGCGGCGCACGCGCTCGGCGCTGAAGGGATATTTGCCGGTTCGGTTTTTATCGCGACGGAAGAAAGCAGAGTGCCGCGGTCGGTCAAAAATAAAATTATTGCCGCCAGTGGCCTGGATTTGCTGCTTTTCCGCACGCTGCCCCATTACTATCGCTCTCTGCCGGGCAGACTGGCCGAAAAACTGGTGGCGATGGATAAAGCCGGCGCCAGCAACGAGGCGCTCGGTGAAGCAATGGGGGGATTACGCGGCCTGCGCGTCGGCATGCTGGAAGGCAATGCCGATGAGGGCTATATCGCGCTCGGCACGGGTATCGGCAGCATCCGCAGCGTCAAAAGCGTAGCGGAAGTGGTCGACGCGTTAACCGTGAGTTAGCGCTCCCCAAGAGACGCAGGCCGTTCAGCTAAATCATCCGCTTGTTAGCGTGTCTGACTGAGAATAATACGGTCGAATAGACGGTCGCCCAGCCAGACGCGCAGACAGATAAGCATTTTTGCAAACTTACCTGCGGCATAGCGCGTACGTGGGTTCTTACTGTTAATGGCGCTTGAAACGACATCCGCGATAACCTTCGGATCGCTGCCTGTCCCGTGCCCGTAAGTTTTTTTGATCGACGCGGCCACCATTTTCACCAGTTGGCCATAGGGGCCACTGTGTGAACGTTTGACGATGCTTTCGCTGGCAGCATCACCGAAGCCTGTCTCTATCACCCCCGGCTCGACGATCGTGACCTTAATCCCAAATCCGGCGACCTCCAGGCGCAGGCAGTCTGACCATCCTTCGAGCGCGTGTTTTGTGGCGTGGTACCAGGCACCAAGGATGCTGTACATCTTCCCTCCCATCGAGGAGATGTTGACAATATGCCCGCTACGTCTGGCCCGCATTGCAGGGAGCAGTAGCTGCGTCAGCCGTGCGGCACCAAAGAGGTTAACCTCAAATTGATAGCGTGCTTCATCAATACCGATCTCTTCTACGGGTCCATACAGGCCAAAGCCTGCATTATTGATCAGGACATCCACTCCCCCGGTTTGCGACAGAATGGCGTTTACACAGGAGACAATCTCCTCATCCCTGGCTATATCCATCCGTAACGGCTGTGCGCCAAGTTCGGCCAGATCGGCCATTTTATCGATGCTACGGGCGGCAACATATACCTGGTAACCATCCTGAATCAGGCGACGGGCAATAGCTTTACCCATCCCTGACGATGCGCCGGTGACCAGCGCGGTTTTCTTTTCCGGAGCGAACATAAGGACCTCGTTTCATGGACTGGCTACAGTTTGCCTGCAGACAGACTCTTTTCATCTGGCCTTATGCGCCAGTACGCTTGCTAACGGCGCCATTCGCTTCAGATCAGAAAGGAAGCCGCCTTCTGTGGAAACGACAGGAGGTAACGCGATTCTTATGGCAAGTCGGTGCTTAACAACCGCGTCATCTCGTTTGTTTAACCTGAGGAGCTCTTTCCATTAAGACGCATGCTCCCTCTGACGGTTTCCGGCGTCTGTCCGGTCCAGGCCATAAATGCGCGATAGAAGGAGTTTGGATCTTCAAAGCCAAGCAGGAATGCAATCTCATAGCCGGAGAGATGGGTATGACTCAGATAGTGCCGCGCCAGGTTCTCCCGGCAAAGATTGACCAATGTACGAAAATTTCCTCCCTCACTTTCAAGTCTGCGCTGAAGCGTACGTTTGCTCATACCGAGACGCTCCGCCGTTTTCTCAATGGTGGCTTCGTTACCGGGAAGAAGCTCAAGAAGTACCGCCTGTACGCGTTCAGTTGTTGAGGCCATTTCATCTAACGTGCTGAGACGGCGGCGCAGCTCTGGTTCAAATATTTGCCACATTCCTTCGTTCACCGTTAAAAACGGGCGGAGGGCATCAGCGGCGGAAAAGCTGATGGCCGGTTTTTCTCCATACGCTACGGCGGTACCGAAAAAGCGGGTAAGGTGGCCGTCCTGTATTCTGGCGGGAAGCTGAGGGAGCGTGACTTTCACTGCTGTGACCGGTTCGCGAGTGGCAAGTTTTAGCAGCCGCAGTAAGAAAGCAAGTTCTGCTATCTGCAGGGACGGAGGAATGTTTGTCGCTGACAGCCAGCACGGTGAAACGGTAAGGATGCCGCTGTGTTCTACGACTATTTCCAGAACCATTGGGGCAATGAGTTGCTTATATCTGGCCAGTCGCTGAACCGCCTGCATCATGTTGGTGCTGCATAGTGCGGCGAAAAGCGGGGGATCAAAGACTTCAGCAGAGACCCTTTCTACCAGTGGTAAGGGAAAAGCAGGATCGTTTGTTTCTACCTCAAGGGCGCGCCAGAAACGAATATACTCCTCGATATTAAGGCCGCGCTCTGTCCTCGAAAACGTGTCGTCGGGCAATCCTGCTTTGCGCAGTAGATGTTGAGGCTCTAAACCCGCATCTTTTAGCAGCGCCTTCCAGCCGATATTGAGAGAGAAAGTCCGGTTATGTGCCATTGTCAGGTTTCCGCAGGATGAGTGTTGTCAGGGAGCGAATCTTTTCCCGGAGAAGAGCATAACGTTTCAATCCTGGCGGTAACATTCATAAAGCGCCACAATTGTGGCAAATCACGCCAAATGAGAGGCGGCTGTACACCTTCCCGGAGTCATCGGATCATCCCTGGGCGGCCTCTCCAGCCTGGGCCCTGGATTCATTCGCGTTACCAGCTCGCCAGCTGGCGAAATCGTGGCGTGAAAATAAAGCTTGCTATCAATCGCCATCTGTGTGATCAATAGCAAGTTGATTTACTACACAGATGCGGTAATAAACGGTTTAGCGAAGCAGTTCTCATCTCAAGCGTTATCCACAGATAATCCTTCTTTAGACTCTCCTTATCGTGATTAATTAAGCTCTGTGACGCGAATAATGTTAAAGTTTTTTGAACCTGCGACAACGATGACGGTCTAAACCCGAGTAGACAGGCTCAGAAGCTGGCGCAAACGGTGATAATGAAGGAAAGTCCTTGTATCTCCCGTTTAGCGTGAAAAGTGCATAAGAGATAGCGTTATCCCAAAGCACACGATTATTTTATTGAAATCTACCGAACATTACGTGCCCTCGGGCAAACTAAGAAATTAACAACATTAAAAAATCGCTGGTGCAGTAATAGAGTTCAGTCTGAAGTGCGCTTCAGATGTTTCTATAAGAAGTAATGACAATGATGTCATTGTTATTCTCAACCATTCAGAGCAGCATTTTTACGCTGTGACAGAAAAGCCGGGAAGGCGTTTTCTGTGAAATATGGCTAAATGTCCCTGCGGTAGAGAATGTTGTAGCAAAAAGAGGCTAACATCATGATTGACCACATTCATTTCAGATGCCCATGCTGTCATGGGTCACAGTACAGAACATCCACCTACGATGTTTCTGAAAAAAATCCGTTTGGCGCGAAATGCATTTTTTGTAAATCCGCAATGATTACATTTGATAACATCGCACCGCATATTTCCAGAAACTCGGCATCGCTGGCGTTACGGAAGTAAGAAAAGGCCCCGAAAAGGGCCTTTGATATCTGAAAATACCCTAAATAATTCGAGTTGCTTAAAGGCGGCCAGGGCGTGAGCTTCAAGAAGCATAGATAACGCCTTATCCAGGCGGCCCGTAAGGGCGAGACTCATGGATGAACCGAGTAACAAAGCCAACACATAAGCCGCTTGAAGTATGACGGGTATAGTAAGCATTATTACCATTTTGATCGGGCTGCCTGCGGGCAGCTTTTTAGTTTGTTTAAATTTAAATCACGCCGTACTTTTCTTCTCTTTGCCGATGTGCGTCAATGCGCAGCTACGCAATTCTTACGGAAATCTTGTTGCGTTCTATAATTCTTAAACCAGAACTAATCAGGTATTTCTATGCATATCCTACCGCCCGTCCGTCCGGAAGAGAGTATCCAGCGCTTAACGGCGCTCCTGACGCCAATTGCTGAAAAAATGGTCGTTGTGCCGCGGAAACGCATGACCTGGACGCATAAAAATCAACCGCAGTTGTTCCTTTTCCTTGACGGCGAGCTCTCCATACTCCGGGCCTCGGACGGTCTGTTGATTGTCACGGTTTACCACCCACACCTGTTTGGTATTGCCGAGATGATCCAGCCGGTACGCGGCCATCAGCTGCGTGCGGAAACCGAATCGACAATACTGCGCGTTGATGCGCAAAAAGCGATGGAAGCCTTTCGCCAGCGCGGCGTTTGGGAAGACGTCGCCTCACTGTTGTCGTACCACACGGCTTATCTTTTCTATCGCGACGCGCTCGTCGTACAGCAGCGAACCTACGCCGTTATCCGCAATCATTTGCAGGAAATGGGCCAGCTACCCGAAGAGACCCGGATGCGGGTCTCTATCCTGGATTATATCCAGGAACGTACGCACTTATCTCGCAGCAGTGTATTAAACGTGTTGTCGGCGTTAAAAAGTGGTAATTATATTGCTTTTAAACGGGGAGGGTATTTGACGGGGGTGAATAAATTACCCGAGCGTTTTTAGCGCTGGCAGTTTGTCCAAAATTAAATAATAAAACGATTATCAGCGCGACGCTAATATTCTATTGTAGGCCCACTTAACTTTTGACGAGGACATTTATTCGACAACGGGTCGACAATGGGATGATTATGAAGAAGACGCTTATTACGTTAATTATTGCTCATACTTTTACGGCGACTGCCGCTTTTGCTGCTGCGGAGACTGGAACCTGGTACGCGGGGTCTAAATTTGGCTGGTCGCACTACGGCGACTCCAGCACCGATCGGCAAGTCGATGTTGACCGCGATAACGTCGGCGGCGGTGTGTTTACCGGCTATCAGATTAACCCCTGGCTGGCGGTTGAAGGTGGATATGACTATTTAGGGAATATGGGCATCAATGGTCGCCATGGCGCAGCCGGTTCGCAAATGAAAAGTCAGGGGCTACAGCTTTCGTTGAAGGCCAGCTACAGCCTGACCAGCGACTGGGATCTGTACGGCCGGGCCGGCCTGATGGGCTACCGTGCGGAATCCGATGTGAATGGAAAAAATCGATTTGATACGGGCGTGCGTCCGGTGCTGGCTTTCGGTACCGAATATGCCTTTAATGACAGATGGTCGGGGCGCCTGGAGTACCAGTGGGTCAACAATGTGGGTAACGAAAACCAAATTGGCGTGAGCAGCGATGTGAGCTCCGTGATGGCCGGCATTAGTTACCGCTTTGGGCAATAAACGCATCGTACGGGAAGAGTCTCCTTTGAATAAAAGGGGCTCTTTATCTGCTAATGGTATACCTATGGTCATAATTACAGTATAGAACTGGTAGCCACAGGACCCGATAAAGTGTGATCGTGATCAACATTGATAATCGCCAATGCCTTTAAATATGATACAGGGAAAATAAATGTAATATATTAATGGTGATTTTATGGCAATTAAGGATTTTTTTAAACAGACCACACCTGGACGCCGTCGTTATGGCGTAGCGTTATTTGTCGGGGTAGTGGCAGGGATTATGTCGGCATTTGTTAAATGGGGCGCTGAAGTTCCTTTACCGCCGCGTACTTTCTCCGGTGGCAGAGATGAATTTAACCCACCTTATCTTTTCTTACGCGACTATCTGGGCATTGACCCGACGCATACGGTTTATACTTTTTCCGAACACATCATCAATCCGGTGATGGTTACGCATATTATATTCTCATTGGTATTTGCCGTTGGCTATTGTGTCGTCGCGGAGGTCTTTCCGAAAGTTAAATTATGGCAGGGGGTATGGGCCGGGATTGTCGCAACTATCGCCGTACACTGGATTTCCTTTCCGTTACTGGGCCTGACCCCCTCTTTATTGAATATTCCTGCCGATGAATATATTTCGGAACTGGTGGGGCATATTTTTTGGTTCTGGGCCATTGAGATGATTCGTCGCGATCTTCGCAACCGCATCACCCACGAACCGGACGCTGAAGTGCCTCTTGACGCGCCGTTCAGATAATTAATCCCCACAGAGCCCGCGATCTCGCGGGTTGTGTGGGGCGGGACGTAGAGATCAGGACAGAGATGAAGGCATTGTATTCAGCGCGAAGTTGAGGATCTTCTCGCCATCAAATGAGGCATAGGGCAAGCTTTCAATCACGGCAATTTCTTGTGGTAAATGCAGTGCGCTAATAAATTGTTCAACCTTATACTGGATATGCGGCGCAACCAGTACGCCATCATAGGCAGGCGCGACGCTAAAGAAATTTTCAACCCCAACGGCGCTGATTAATAAATCTAATTGCCGATCGTCAGCAATTTTTTGCATTTTGCGGGCAATAATCCCTGCCGTTTCGCCAAACAGACAGCATATTAATAGTTTTTTCACGATTTAACCCTCGGTGAGATAGCGAAGCTACACTATTCCTCCTTTACTCACGAAAATGCGCGATGTATCAATATTTGAGGTTAATTTCTGCGGATATTTTTATTATGACGGAGAGCATCACAGATGCGAAAAACGTATGCCTCTGTGATGCTGTGAATGGCAGGGATGACTCTCAGGCTACCTTTTTTTACGTGAAATCAGGAAGCGATCGCCGGCTCGCGTGAGCTTCGTTCCATTTGTACAGTACTCGATAGCAAAGTTAAAAAATTCATCAGAGTCGAGCTCGAAATCCAGTTCGAGTTTAATGGCGTCGCCGGACTGCAGAAGCTGCTTTGCCTGTTCCAGATTGCTGGCTTTTACTGTTCCCATCTCTTCACCTCGTTTTAGCGCTGGTGGCGTCCGGGGGCTATCCTACAGGCTTTGTTTTACGATCGCGTGACACGGCTTATTATTTGCGCTTTCTGCCGTTCGCCAGCCGTTGCCATCGCTATGGATAAGCCGATAGCGATGGTCCGGGGTTCAATCTCAGTCGACGTTATTGAAGTAGTCCCGCGCCGCCGCCTCAACGTTCTTTGCCTCAATGCCCGTTTTCTCGGTGATGGAGGCAATAAACGGCTTGAACTTCTCCGTCATCACATGACCTCCGTCCCAATGAGCGACATAAAAACGGCACTGATAACGATAAAAGTGGAGAGTTTTGTCTCCTAACGTGTAATACATATGAATCTCCGGTTCAGTATGTCGGGTGGACAACAACAAGCGATGAGCAAAGCACGCATCAACGGATTCTATCCTCCTCCCAATTCGCGGAAATTTCCAGCATGCCGTACAAAACCATCTGGAATACGTAGGGAGAGGCATTCTCCAGCCCCGTGCTATGCAACGCCTTACGCAAAATTCAGCGCAACTTCAACGGCTTCACGCCAATCTCCGACAGGCGACTTGAAAAACTCAGATGAACTATCGATACTGTATAAAAACACAGTATTATAACGGTGAGTCTATTATGTTGTTCTATAAACCGGTTGAGTTGCGTCAGATCGTGTCGATTCCGCTGTTTAGCGACCTTGTCCCATGCGGTTTTCCCAGCCCTGCGCAGGATTATATTGAGAAGGGAATCGATCTCAATGAGCTTTGTATCAGCCATCCCGCGGCAACCTATTTTGTCATGGCGACAGGCACCTCAATGGTGGATGCCGGTATTTATGAAGGTACGCTGCTGGTGGTGGATCGCGGCCTGAAAGCGAAGCATGGGGATATCATCATTGCCTCAGTCGACGGTGAATACACGGTTAAGCGTCTTTGTACGCACCCCATCATGCAGCTCTTGCCGATGAACCCGGATTTTCCGCCAATTGTGCTGCGCAACGACGGTGAAGCGCTGGAGATTTTTGGCGTCGTCACTTTCAGCATCAACAGGCTCCGCTGATGTTTGCCCTGGTCGATGTGAATTCATTTTACGCCAGCTGTGAAATAGCCTTTCGCCCTGACTTACGCGGGCGTCCGGTGGTGGTGTTAAGCAATAACGATGGCTGCGTCATCGCCAGAAACCATGAGGCGAAACTGCTGGAAATTCCAATGGGCGCGCCGTATTTCAAAGTGAAATCACAGTTTGAACGTCATCAGGTAGCGGTGTTTAGCAGCAACTATGCCCTTTATGGCGATATGTCCCATCGCGTCATGACGATTCTCGAAGAACTGGCGCCCGCGGTGTATCAATATTCCATTGATGAAGCGTTCGTAAATTTGACCGGGATCCATCGTTCTGAGGAGCTTGAGGCGTTTGGTCGCCACGTGCGTAGTACATTACTCCAGAGTACCGGCTTGACGGTAGGGGTGGGGATCGGGCCGACGAAAACCCTGGCCAAGCTGGCGAATTATGCGGCCAAAAGGTGGCCAAAATTCGAGGGCGTTGTCGATCTCTCATTGCCGGCCAGGCAGAGAAAACTGCTGGAGAAGGTTGCCGTCGGTGAAATCTGGGGAGTGGGGCGACGGATTGCGAAAAAGCTCAATGACATGGGGATTACGACGGCTCTTCAGCTGGCCGAGACGCCCGCTTCGCTGATCAGAAAACATTTCAGCGTTGTAATGGAGCGCACCGTGCGGGAGCTGAGAGGCGAGTCGTGCCTTGAACTGGAAGAGTATATGCCGACTAAACAGCAAATTATCTGCTCGCGTTCCTTTAGTCAGAAGGTGATTGAATACGGGGCGATGCGCGAAGCCGTCTGCAGCCATGCGGTCCGCGCCGCCGAGAAGCTGCGCGCGGAGCACCAGTACTGCCGCTATGTTTCGGTCTTTGTGAAGACCAGTCCGTTCGCCGGTCATGAAGTCTATTACAGCAAAGACGCCGGCACGAAAATCCACATCCCGACGCAGGATAGCCGGGATATCGTCGCTGCGGCGCTAAAATGCCTGGATACTATCTGGCGGGAGGGATGCCGATATCAAAAGTGCGGCGTGATGCTGGGCGATTTCTTTAGCCAGGGGGTGGCGCAGTTAGGCCTGTTTGACGACTATCAGCCGCGAGCGAATAGCGAACAGCTGATGACGGTGCTTGATTTAGTTAACCGACGTGAAAAAGGCCAGCTCTGGTTTGCCGGGCAGGGAATCGAGCGCAGCTGGGAGATGAAACGGCATATGCTGTCGCCAGCCTACACCACCCGATTCAGCGATTTGCTGCGGGTGAAACTGTAGGCTGGTATGAAAGGGAGTGGTTATCCGGAGCGGCGCTCCGGACGACAAACCGTCAAACATATCGCGCAGCGCTTATTGCAGGCCCGCCAGTTCATCGGCGGTCAGCGCTAAAGTTTGCGTTGTTCCGCTTTCGGCAGACTGCGCTGCGGCTTCCAGTACCGCCATGACGGCGAGCGCTTCTAAGGGCGATACCGGGTTGCTGATTTTGCCGGTCAGCGCATCGCGGACGTGAATATAGTACTGCCGCTGATCGCCTCGTGGCGCGCTGATTTCACTGGCGCGCAGGTTGGCATCAAACACCACCAGGCTATCGTCGTCTTCGCCCCAGCTTTCGCTGCCCGGGACCACGCCCGCCAGCAGCTGGCTCTCCTGCTGGTCAGCGCGTTGTTTGACGACGCTACCTTTATCACCATGGACGGTAAAGCGGGATACGCCGCCCGCGACCAGCATGCTGCAGTGCAGAACCACTTTGTGCTGCGGATAGTTCAGCACCACGTGCGCCCAGTCGTTGATTTCCGCGCCTTCACGCAGGGTGGCGATATTGCCCTGCACCGACTGCGGCAGGCCGAACAGCTGCAGCGTCTGGTCGATCAGATGTGGACCTAAATCAAACCACAGGCCGCTGCCCGGTACGTTCTGCTCCCGCCAGCGGACGCGCACTTCCGGGCGGAATCGGTCGAAATGGGATTCAAAATGTTTAACTTTGCCGATGAGCCCCTGTTCGATAACCTGCTTCACGCCCAGATAATCGCTGTCCCAGCGGCGGTTATGGAATACCGACAGTACCCGCTGTTTCTCTTCCGCGAGGGCAATCAGTTCGCGAGCCTCCTGCATATCGAGGGTAAAGGGTTTGTCGACGACGACGTGCTTGCCGGCGTGTAAAGCCAGACGGGCAAGCGGAGCATGGGTTGCGTTAGGAGAGGCGATAACCACCAGATCGACATCCGGATGCTGGATGGCCTCTTCAGGCGATGCGATGACGGTGACTTCTGGCAGGTCACGTTTCACTTTCTCTTCATCACGCGAGGCGACAATCGCCAGATTCAGGCCGTCGACGGACTGGATCAGCGGGGCGTGAAAAGTTTTGCCGACGAAGCCGTAGCCAATCAGGGCAATATTAATGTTCTTACCGGTAGTCATAAGCATCTCCGCGTTATTAAGCATCAGCGATATGGAGCTGTATTGAGTCGTTATCCTTCAGTTCGTCCCAGGGGCGATCGAGGAAGAGCTGATGGATGTCGGCGAGTCCGGCAACCAGCCAGGGCTCGCAGTGATTCAGTTTCATATGATCGGCAACCAGCCAATGTTCCGCGCTGGCCGCCAGCATGGCGCGCTTGACTTCAGCATCCGCCTCCTGACTGGCGCTGAGGCCGAGGTCGGCGTGGAGCGCGCAGGTGCCGAGAACAGCGATATCCGCCCGATAGCGTTCCAGCAGCGAAACCGTAGCGCTACCGGCAAACAGGCGCTGCTGCATATCCCATTTCCCCCCCAGCAAAATAAGCTGAATATCCGCACGGGTGCTGAAGTGCTGGGCAATATCTAAAGAGGGGGTGATGACCGTCATTGGACCCTGTATCTGGGTGGCGACGGCCAGCACGGTGCTCCCGGCGTCAAGAAACAGCGTGGATCCGCCGGGGATCTTCTCCGCCACCATTTTACCTAAGCGCTTCTTGGTATCCGGTAGCAGGGTGTTCCTGTTCTGCCGATTCATGGCGGAGAGATTGAGCGCGATAGCGCCACCGTGGTTTTTCTGGGCGAGCCCCTGTTTTTCGAGGTCGCTAAGATCCCGGCGCAGCGTATCTGCAGAAACCTGCAGTCTGTCTACCAGCTCACTGATCGTGATCTGGCCTTTTTCACTAAGTATATCAATGAGATATTTTTGCCTGGCCGTTTTATGCATCGTTTGAACCCGCAAAATGCTGCAATAACTTGCATAATACAGCATTTTGCGGAAAAAGAAATCTTCACAACGCGCGGCGCGGGGATGAGTTAACGAAGACTTTTATACGGGATGGCTCGATCAAGGGCTGAAATCACCGTTTGAATCCACGTGACGTCGAGGCGATAAGTCGGGATTGCAGAAAAAGACAAGAGATGAATAGTCTAAAATGATACCGAGAAATAACTTGAGTTAATGAGTGTGTTTATATCAAAATTCACTATCAGCAGCGATAGCGCTGGTTTTTGCTAGCGCTTCGTCGTGAGCTGGACTTGCTGGCGACGGTCCGGTTGGCAGAAATATAATTCATATGGATGGCATGACGTTTTCTCACTATTTCCGTTTGGGTTGAATGCTGAAAATATTAATCCCGGATGGGGCACCTCGAAGTTAATCGGTGAGTGGAATGCCCGTCACGCCAGATAGCTATTTTACTTAAAGTTCGTTGAGTGCCCGTTCTCAGGTCAAAAAATAATGTTTATGTATATCGTGTTTTTTAAAACGACGATAGCTGTACTGTGCGTATCGTTAGCTATCTGGATAATACTTGATTTACTTTCGTCAGCAGGCTAAATCGATGTTGAATATTGTTATTAAAAATAATAATCAGTTCTTTAATTTGGGATTTCATTTTTTATTGCAGGCGCTCTTCCCGGAATACTCATTCTCTACACAGGTCACCGCATCGCTTAACGAACGGCTCGTGCGTGATGCAGATGTCGTCGTACTGGATTTATGCCGCGGGGAAGAGTTCGTATGTCATCCAGAGTTGTTAAACCGTAAACCGGGATTGCTGATCGGCGTGGTTGCCAGGCTAAATCATCGAGGGAAAGGCGTTTTGCCGCTCTGCTTGAAGGAGATAGTTTTTGTTGGGCGCGATGAGAAGCTCTCTCAGGTTATTGCGAAAATTAAACTTTCATGGGTTCTGACGCCTCCGTCAGCAAAAGAAAAGCTGGCGCTCCGGTGCGATAGTTGCCCGCAGAGAACGCTTTCCCCGCAGCAGAGAATCATCGCGGCGGCAATTTATCAGGGGTTAACGGTGAACACGATTGCCAGAAAGCTATCGCTTTGCAATAAAACGGTTTTTGCCCACAAGCGTCTTATTATGTCTAAATTTGATCTACGCAATGATTTAGACCTCGTACTATTGCTGCGTCATCTGGATAACGCACGCTGGGTTGCGAAAGATAATTCTTAAACTTGCAAACCGGCAAGATCGCTCTATTCTTATTTTGCTTACTAAAATGGAGGAAAAAGCAATGTGTACTAATTTGCATGACAACGCTCGTCAATACGCAGAAGAGAAAAAATGAACGGCTCCTGCTAGCCTGCCTTCCCGTCAGCCCAGCGTCTGGCGGCAGGTGATAATGCAGGCTAGACACCGTATTGCAAAGTTCATCAGCAACCCGCCGCCGGCGGGTTCTTTTTTTCAGCCCTCCCGCTTTTCGCCAGTGAATTCAGCAGCATGCCCTGATTAGCTCTTGCGTAACCGTCGCGTAAGGCTAGACTACGGAAATGTGCATGAGTTAACGGAGGTCCAGTGGACGCCATTAAGGGATCGGAACTGAACGTGCCGGATGCCGTTTTTGCATGGGTGTTCGACGGGCAGGGCGGCGTAAAGCCGTTGGTCGATAGTGACACCATTGATAAAGAGCATCCTTGTTGGCTGCATCTCAACTATACCCATGTGGATAGCGCGGAATGGCTGGCATCGACGCCGCTGCTGCCCAATAACGTGCGTGACGCGCTGGCCGGGGAGAGCACTCGTCCGCGAGTGACGAGGATTGGCGATGGGGCGTTAATCACGCTGCGCTGCATCAATGGCAGTACCGATGAGCGCCCGGACCAGCTGGTCGCGATGCGTCTTTATATGGATGAGCGCTTGATTGTCTCCACCCGGCAGCGCAAAGTCCTGGCACTCGACGATGTACTCGGCGATTTGCGCGAGGGTAACGGTCCGGTTGACGGCGGCGGCTGGCTGGTGGAGGTCTGCGATGCGCTGACCGATCACGCCAGCGAGTTTATCGAGCAGCTTCACGACCGGATTATCGATCTGGAAGATGATTTATTGGATCAGCAGGTTCCGCCGCGCGGTTTCCTGGCGCTGTTGCGTAAACAGCTTATCGTCATGCGCCGCTATATGGCGCCGCAGCGCGATGTGTATGCCAGATTAGCCAGCGAGCGTCTGCCGTGGATGACGGACGATCACCGGCGCCGGATGCAGGACATTGCCGAACGTCTGGGGCGAGGTCTGGATGAGATTGATAGCTGCATCGCCCGCACGGCGATTATGAGCGATGAGATCGCGCAGATTATGCAGGAGTCGCTATCGCGAAGAACCTATACGATGTCGTTGATGGCCATGGTTTTTCTGCCCAGTACCTTTTTAACCGGTCTCTTTGGCGTCAACCTCGGCGGCATTCCCGGCAACAGCTGGCATATGGGTTTTGCCATTTTCTGCCTAATGTTAGTCGTTCTCATTGGGGGTGTTACATGGTGGTTGCATCGTAGTAAATGGCTGTAAAGAATCGTCTTTTGTCGCGATGATGATGGTGAAAACCCGGCAATGTTTGAGCGAAATCAATAAACCATCTACCCATTCAGGGCAATATCTCTCTCGCAGGTGAATGCAACGTCAAGCGATGGGCGTTGCGCTCCATATTGTCTTACTTCCTTTTTTGAATTACTGCATAGCACAATTGATTCGTACGACGCCGACTTTAATGAGTCGGCTTTTTTTTTGCGCTCTGTTTCTCAGCTTCTACGCTTAACGGGTGTACCCGCCCACAACCGGGAGTCAATATGCGTAATGAACAGCTGAACTCAATTCCCATTCCGCCGGAACCTAACGATCCGGTACCGGTCCACGATCCCAAACCTCGCCCGCGCCCGTTACCCGATCCGCCGCCTGACGATGAGCCGATTAAATTGTCGCATCGGGAGCGGAGATCTGCGACGATACGCGCCAGCAGATTGTCCGCCCCTAAATGTAATGCGAGAAATAATTGTGACCGCTTTTTCAACTCTGAATGTTTTGCCCGCCGCCCAGCTAACTAACCTGAATGAACTGGGGTATCTTTCGATGACCCCGGTTCAGGCCGCGGCTTTGCCGGCGATTCTTGCGGGTAAAGATGTCCGCGTGCAGGCAAAAACCGGCAGCGGTAAAACGGCGGCATTCGGTCTCGGGCTACTTCAGCACGTTGACGCCTCGCTGTTCCAGACGCAGTCGCTGGTGCTGTGTCCGACCCGCGAGCTGGCGGATCAGGTCGCCGGCGAGCTGCGTCGGCTGGCGCGCTTCATGGCGAATATCAAAATTTTAACCCTCTGCGGCGGCCAGCCCTTTGGCGCCCAGCGCGATTCGCTACAGCATGCGCCGCATATTATTGTCGCTACGCCGGGGCGGTTGCTCGATCACCTGCAAAAGGGCACCGTATCGTTAGATGCCCTACAAACGCTGGTGATGGACGAAGCGGACCGCATGCTGGATATGGGCTTTAGCGATGCCATTGATGAAGTGATCCGCTTTGCGCCGGCTTCGCGCCAGACGCTGCTGTTTTCCGCCACCTGGCCGGAAGCGATAGCGGCAATCAGCGGCCGCGTACAAAACAACCCGCAGACTATTGAAATTGACGCCGTTGATGCACTGCCGGCTATCGAGCAGCAGTTTTTTGAAACCTCGCAACACGGCAAAATCGCGCTGCTGCAAAAGCTGTTGAGCCAGCATCAGCCCGCCTCCTGCGTGGTGTTCTGCAACACCAAAAAGGATTGTCAGGCCGTCTGCGACTCGCTAAACGCCGCCGGGCAAAGCGCGCTATCGCTGCATGGCGACCTTGAACAGCGCGATCGCGACCAGACGCTGGTACGCTTTGCTAACGGGAGCGCGCGCGTGCTGGTGGCGACCGATGTTGCTGCGCGCGGGTTAGATATCAAGTCGCTTGAGCTGGTGGTGAACTATGAACTGGCCTGGGATCCGGAGGTTCACGTACACCGTATTGGTCGTACCGCCCGCGCCGGTGAAAGCGGCCTGGCGATTAGCCTCTGTGCGCCGGAAGAGGCGCAGCGCGCAAATATCCTTGCCGAAATGCTGCAAATGAAGCTCAACTGGATGAGTGGGCCGACGAATAGCAGCGTTGTGCCACTGCAGGCAGAGATGGCCACGCTATGCATTGATGGCGGCAAAAAAGCGAAGATGCGCGCGGGCGATGTGCTGGGGGCGTTGACCGGTGATATCGGTCTTGAGGGTGCAGATATCGGTAAGATCGCCGTTCATCCGGCGCATGTCTACGTTGCCGTGCGTCAGGGCGTCGCGCATAAAGCGTTTAAGCAGCTACAAAACGGGAAAATTAAAGGTAAAGCCTGCCGGGTTCGTTTGCTGAAATAAGCGCGGAAAAGGCGTCTCAGGCGCGTACCTGAGACGCAAAGACGTTATTTTACTTCCACAACGTTCAGGCGCAGCTCATCCAGCTGCGCGTCATCTTCTTCCGGCTGCCAGCCGGCCGGCTGCATCGGAATCTCTTCACGATCGAACGCCAGATCGCCGCCGTCAACGACCGCAGAGCCGTGCTGAATGCCTTTAAAGTCGAACAGGTTGACGTCGCTGAGATGGGAAGGCACCACGTTCTGCATCGCGCTAAACATCGTTTCGATGCGCCCTGGATAGCGTTTGTCCCAGTCACGAAGCATGTCGGCAATGACCTGGCGCTGGAGGTTGGGCTGCGAGCCGCACAGGTTGCACGGGATAATCGGAAAACCTTTCGCCTGGGAGAAACGCTCAATATCTTTTTCCCGGCAGTAGGCCAGCGGGCGAATCACGATATGTTTACCGTCATCGCTCATCAGCTTCGGCGGCATCCCTTTCATCTTCCCGCCGTAGAACATATTCAGAAACAGAGTCTGCAGGATGTCGTCGCGGTGGTGGCCGAGGGCGATTTTGGTCGCGCCCAGCTCAGAAGCGGTGCGGTAAAGAATGCCGCGGCGCAGACGTGAGCAGAGCGAGCAGGTGGTTTTACCTTCCGGAATTTTTTCTTTAACAATACCGTAGGTATTTTCTTCAACAATCTTGTATTCAACGCCCAGCTGCTCAAGATATTCCGGCAGGATATGCTCGGGGAAGCCCGGCTGTTTTTGATCGAGGTTGACCGCCACCAGGGAGAAGGAAATTGGCGCGCTTTTCTGCAAGTTGCGCAAAATCTCCAGCATGGTGTAGCTGTCTTTACCGCCGGAGAGGCAAACCATGATTCGGTCGCCTTCTTCAATCATATTAAAATCAGCGATCGCCTCGCCGACGTTACGGCGCAGGCGCTTCTGCAATTTGTCGATATTGTATTTTTCTTTCTTTGTAACTTGCTGATTATCAAGCATTATAAACGTTCTCTGAAACGAAAAGGCATGTAAGGGGCAAAGTTAACATCACGGTGCAAGCCTGGCGTCAGGCATTGATAGCCGATCGCCGTTCATTTCATCCATCCCTGTACTGTCGACTTTGAACACCATTTATTGCGTTTTCATGCCCCATCTGGTTAACAATGGTTAGCACCGGCTTACAGCAGCCAGCAGGCAAAAGTATGTCGCGTATGGTACGGATTCCGACGACGAATGCCAGCGCGTTTTACGGCGGCTTTCCATCTGCTAACGATAGTGCGGCGAAGTTTTGGCCTCAATCCCCCTTCCGGGCAGAAAAAAACGTCGTTTATAGGCACGCCAGCGTCACATATCCGGTGATGGACGGTATCTGGTAAAAGGGTGCGAGAATTTATTGTTCGCGATAATCAAAAAGCGTTGGCAAGGTACCTCGGTTTTTTTAAAGCAGGGGCCTTGTTCCTGCTTTTGCCATAATCCGCCAGGATCGCGATATAATTATTTGCATCCTGATAATTACACAGCGAAGGTATTTGGCGCAGGTGAATAACAGCGGTAAAGTTTGAGTAAAAATAACCTGCTACAGACTGATTCCCTACAACGCCAGAGCAGTTGGGTTTTTTCCTGATAATAATCTGAATATGTGCCTACTCAATGGGGTTTTTCCTTGCAAAACGAAGCGCTTATCCAATCCACATTCGAATTTCTCGGATTATGAATAAGGCAATTACAAAAATTGACAGTTGCCTGATATTTTTATGAGATTTAAACTTTCACTGCAACTTATGGATTAACTTTGATTATGGGAATAAAAATGAAAAAAAGTACCGTTGCAGTAATGATGATAGCGATTTTTTCAGGATCAGCTTATGCCGAGTCAATGCAGCTAAGTCCAAACTTTTCTGCGGAAAGTTTTACTGTATCGACGTCTGCAGGGATGCTGAGTGGGAAATCACAGGAGAGAGTTTATGACGCGGATACGGGGCGAAAGGTCAGTCAACTTGACTGGAAAATAAAGAATGTCGCCATTGTGAAAGGTGATATCTCATGGGATGCCTACTCCTTTTTGACGCTGACCGCCCGAGGCTGGACGTCGTTGGCTTCAGGCTCAGGACATATGGATGACTATGACTGGATGAACGATAACCAGTCCGGTTGGACAGATCATTCATCTCATCCCAGCACCAATGTCAATTATGCCAATGAATACGATCTCAGCGTGCAGGGCTGGCTTTTCCAGGACGACAATTATAAAGCGGGCGTAATTGCGGGTTATCAGGAAACGCGTTTCAGCTGGACGGCTACCGGAGGTTCTTACAATTATGATAACGGTGCGACGACTGGCAATTTTCCGACCGGTGAGCGTGGGATAGGATACAGCCAGAGATTCTCCATGCCCTATATCGGTCTCGCGGGTCAATATCGTATCAATGACTTTGAGTTTAATGCCTTGTTTAAATTCAGTGATTGGGTCAGAGCTCATGATAACGACGAACACTATATGCGTGAACTGACCTTTCGCGAGAAATCAACTAATTCGCGTTATTATGGTACATCGGTTGATGCCGGGTATTACGTCACGCCTCATGCCAAAGTTTTTGCTGAATTCACCTATAGCAAATATGAAGAGGGCAAGGGAGGCACTCAGATTATTGACACCTATAGCGGTGAATCAGCTTCAATTGGAGGAGATGCTGCCGGCATTGCGAATAAAAACTATACCATCACAGCCGGTCTTCAATATCGATTCTAAATCATTACCGCCCGTGGATATAGCCAGCAAAACTCGCTAATCCCGGAGCGCGCTTAATCAGTATGGAGTGTCTCCCGCTCTGGGGGCACGCCATTATCCACGGACATATCACCCGAATGCTTCAGAGGATGGATTGTGGCAAGCGCAAAGGGATCGCCCAGGAATTGCTAAAAACCGGAGGTAAACGCAAGGCGCTTATCCTCGTGTGCCGGCATTTCATTTATCTCTTCGTATGCTCTACCTGTGGCGCAAAATCCGCCACGAACAAAGATACGATTCACGAATGCATCAGGTAACCTTCAGGTAGGGGCGCGAAAAGATGAGTTTGTCCGGGCGAAGAGAAGGCGATTGAACCGAAAGGGAAATGGGCAGGCAATGAAATGATGATGCCTGCCGCCGGCAATTATTTAGCGCAATAGACGCGCGCTTCACGCGGAGTATAAATACCCAGGGTGACAAAACCCAGCAGGCCGTTGACAAAAGTCTGCTGCACTTCAGTACGGACTACTTTGTCGGCGCCGCCGCAGACTTTGGCAGCATCAATTTGCTTCGACTGGCCAATGCCGCTGACAAAGAAGTGGTGAGTGGTGACCTGCTGAGGTTGAACGGTGACGCCAGGATTTACCGAGAAGCTCTGCTGGGCGCAACCAGAAATAGCGGCTGCGGCGAAAACTACCATAATTAACTTTTTCATTTCATCCCTATAATTGTTGTAAAACATACCCATGTTCGGGCAAAGGTTTTATACAGCAAAATGAAAAAGACACAACGTACTAATTTTAATAGTACCAGGTAAATTATTCCCCTATCTGCGATGCTGCGGGTACGGCCCAGTGCTCAGATTGCGGAAAAAAAGCCCGCACAGCGGCGGGCAGAGTAGGTTTACCGCACGACCAGCACCGAACATTCCGCATGGCGGACAACGGCGGCGGCGTTAGAGCCCAGCAGATAGGTGGTGATATCGGGACGGTGCGAAGAGATAATCACCAGATCCGCGGGGAGAGACTTCGCCATAGCAAGGATTTTATCTTTTGGCGAGCCTTCCGAAACGTGTAAATGGACACGGTCTTCCGGAATAGTAAACTTTTTCACAATCTCTTTCAGCCGCGATTCCGATTCGGCTTTGAGGTCATCCATCGCCGGCAGCTCTGCGGTGTAAGCCATTCCCAGCGAAGCGTAATAGGGAAGGGAGGGAATGACGGTCAGGAAATGCACCTCGGCATCATCGATTCTGGCTTCAGCTTCAACATGCTTGATAACGCGATCGGTTAATTCTGTATCGGAAATATCGATGGGCACAAGAATCATTCTGTTCATAAAACCTCCTGTTTAAGTAACCACTTAAAGTGTAGGCCATCCAGTTGATTATTGTACATTGAGCGCAATCACACTTTCGCCATCAGGCACGGCGGCGTTCAGTAAATTTTCCTTTGATCACGCCGTCGTAAAAACGGCCTTTAGAAACCACCTGGAGAAAGTCGCGGAAAATGCGCGGCGGGACGCCGAGATACTGTAGGGTTTTGTTATCGCGAAAACGAATTTCAAGAATACCGGAGGACTCATCGTAGGCGATGGAATGGATACGGGATGATTTCACGGGATGATGGTGCATGGCGGGCGTCCTCTACGGCTACGGCGGTTCCTGGTAGCAATATAACATTCATCGGTCGATTATTTTAAAGCAATTGATATATTGTTTTGCTTTGAATGCAGTCGATGGCCGGGAGGGGAAGTGAAAGCCCGCCGTTGCCAGCGGGCCCGCAGATTAGAACTGGTAAACCAGGCCTAAAGCAACCACGTCATCGGTAGAGATGCCGTTGTTGGAATAGAAGCTATCGTCTTCGTCCAGCAGGTTGATTTTGTAATCAATGTAGGTGGACATATTACGGTTGAAGTAATAAGTCGCACCAATGTCAGCATATTTAACCAGATCTTTGTCGCCATCGGTTTTGCTCAAATCTTTACCTTTAGACATCAGGAAAGAGACCGCCGGACGCAGACCAAAGTCGAACTGATACTGCGCAGTCACTTCAAAGTTCTGGGTTTTATTGGCGACGCCGTTGCCGTTACCGTATGGCGTCATGTTGCGGGTTTCGGAATACATGGTTGCCAGGTAAATATTGTTGGCATCATATTTCAGGCCGGTAGTCCAGGCTTCCGCTTTATCGCCCTGTGCGGTAGTTTGGGTCATCTGATCGTTGGTACGGTCAGAAGAGGTGTAGGCGGCGGCAGCGCTGATACCCATACCGAAATCATAAGAAGTTGACAGACCAAAACCGTCGCCGTTGGCGTTACGTACGCTGCGATCGCCGTTGTTGGTGCCTTCGCCGCTGCCGGCGTTTTCATTTTTACCCTGATACTGCAGGGCGAAGTTCAGGCCGTTAACCAGACCGAAGAAGTCATTGTTACGGTAGGTCGCTACGCCGTTAGCGCGGCCGGTCATAAAGTTATCGGCCTGGGTGTAGGAGTCGCCGCCGAACTCTGGCAGCATATCGGTCCAGCCTTCTACGTCGTACAGTACGCCGTAGTTACGGCCATAGTCGAATGAACCGTAGTTAGCGAATTTCAGACCCGCAAACGCCAGACGGGTCCAGGACTGGTTGTCGGCGCCTTCGGTGTTGTTCGCCTGAACGTTATATTCCCACTGACCGTAGCCGGTCAGCTGATCGTTAATCTGAGTTTCGCCTTTGAAGCCAAGACGGACGTAGGATTGATCGCCATCTTTAGAGGAATCATCGGAGAAATAATGCAGACCATCTACCTTGCCATAGAGGTCCAGTTTATTTCCGTCTTTATTATAAATCTCAGCAGAGTGAGCAGCGCCAGCAGCTAACAATGCCGGGATAACGAGGGCCAGTACTTTTCTTTTCATTTAGACAATCCTTTAACGGTTTTTGTTTTAGCTTCCTCCTGGGAAGTGAACTCATGCTAAATGAGCAAATTAAGATATGGTAAATATCAATTGTTACGATATGAGTAAAATCTAAAATAAATAATTCAACTGAAATGGTGATAATTATAATGAATGATTTTGTGAAATACATACAAAATAAAAATTATACACGGTGATTTTAATATCGTATTATCCGCCCGTTATATGCCTTTTATTGTCATCTAAGAATTTATGTTGCCCTCCGTTCCTGAGAATGGTTTTTATTGAGCGGTAAAATGACAAGCCCGAATGAATATTCGGGCTTTTTTTATGAGTGACTAAAAAAACGTCAGTAAATTAGCTTTCGGTTGCCGGTTTTTCCACCTTACCGGCCAGCTGGGCAAGGAAGTCATAGCGTTTTTGTAAATCCGCCGTCGCATCCTTCCACAGCTGTTCCGCGACTTCCGGCTGCTGCGCGTTAAGGCGGCGGAAGCGCTGCTCGTTCAGGAGCGTTTCTGCCAGCGCGTCTGACGGCGGACGGGAGTCCAGCGCCAGCGGAAGTTTACCTTCATCGGCGCGACGCGGGTCAAAGCGATACAGCGGCCAGAATCCGGTCGCGGTCAGCTGACGCATCTGATCGTGGCTCAGCGCCAGATCGTAACCGTGTTCTTCGCAAGGGCTGTAGGCAATAATCAGCGACGGACCCGGATACGCTTCCGCTTCCTGAATCGCTTTTACCGTCTGGTTTAGCTGCGCGCCAAGGGAAATCTGCGCGACGTAAACGTGGCCGTACATCATCATGCTGACGCCGAGGTCTTTGCGCGCCTTGCGCTTACCGTGTTCGCCAAACTTGGTGACCGCCCCCAGCGGGGTGGCTTTTGATGCCTGGCCGCCGGTGTTGGAATAGCATTGGGTATCGAGCACCAGAATATTGACGTTTTCGCTCAGGCTCAGCACATGGTCAAGACCGCCGAAGCCGATATCGTAGGCCCAGCCATCGCCACCGATTAGCCAGATCGATTTCTCGACCAGCGCGTCGGCGTCGGTTAGCAGCTCTTTCGCGTCGGCTTCATTTGCCAGAACCTTACGCAGCTCGGCCACCTGTTCGCGGCGTACTTCAGGCGTTGCTTCCGCGTGCAGCGCGTCGTTAAGCGCGGGCGGAAGTTTATCGGCGAACTGCGACAGCAGACGCATTACGCGCTGACGGTGCTGATCGACGGTGAGGCGGAAACCGAGACCAAACTCGGCGTTATCCTCGAACAGCGAGTTAGCCCACGCCGGCCCGCGGCCGTTGGCATCGGTGGTGTAGGGCGTGGAAGGCAGGTTGCCGCCGTAAATCGATGAACAGCCGGTGGCGTTGGCAATCAGCATCCGGTCGCCGTAGAGCTGAGTCAGCAGCTTGATATACGGCGTTTCGCCGCAGCCGGAGCAGGCGCCGGAGTATTCGAACAGCGGGCTGATCAGCTGCGAGGTGCGGATATCGATACGTTCCAGTTTGCTGCGGTCCATTTCCGGCAGATTGAGGAAGTAGTCATAGTTCACTTTCTCTTCTTCAACGTGTTCAAGGCGCGACATCATATTGATGGCCTTGATTTCCGGGTTCTGCCTGTCTTTGGCCGGACAAACCTCGACGCAGAGATTACAGCCTGTGCAATCTTCAGGCGCGACCTGCAGAACGTACTTCTGGCCGCGCATATCGCGGGCTTTAACGTCCAGAGAATGCAGGCTGGCCGGGGCATTTTCCATCGCGTCCGGGGAGACCACTTTCGCGCGGATTGCCGAGTGCGGGCAGGCGGCCACGCAGTGGTTACACTGGGTGCAAAGTTCTTCCTTCCAGATAGGGATCTCTTCGGCGATATTGCGTTTTTCCCAGCGGGTGGTGCCCATCGGCCAGGTACCGTCCGGCGGCAGGGCGGAGACCGGAAGCGCATCGCCGAGCCCGGCCAGCATGGCGGCGGTCACGGTTTTGACGAAATCCGGCGCGGCGTCGGAGACGACCGGCGGGCGGTTCGGGCTGTTGGCATCGACCTGCTGCAGCGGCACTTCCGCCAGCGACTCGCGGGCCAGGGCCAGCGCCTGCCAGTTGCGTTCGACCAGCTCCTGACCTTTGCTGCTGTAGCTTTTAGCAATCGCCCCCTGCAGCTCCGCCAGCGCGCTATCGCCCGGCAGGATCTGCGTCAGATGGAAAAAGGCCATCTGCATGACGGTGTTGATGCGCGCTCCAAGGCTACACTCGCGGGCGATTTTTGCCGCGTTAACGATATAAAACCGCGCTTTTTTCTGATCCAGCGTGGCCTGGACTTCCTGCGGCAGACGCGACCAGACCTCTTCGGCGCCGTAAGGCGTGTTGAGCAGGAAAATACCGCCGGGCTTCAGGCGTTCAACCATCTGATACTTGTCGATAAACTGCAGCTGGTGGCAGCCGACGAAATCGGCCTGCGAAATCAGATAGGAAGAACGAATCGGCTTCTCGCTAACGCGCAGATGGGAAACCGTCAGGCCGCCGGCCTTTTTCGAATCATAGACGAAATAGCCCTGCGAGAACCACGGCGTCGAGTTACCGATAATCTTGATATTGTTTTTGGTGGCCGAGACGCTACCGTCGCTGCCGAGCCCGTAAAACAGGGCTTCCAGCTTCGCCTCCGACGGCAGCGTGTTTTCTACCAGCGGCAGCGAAAGATTGGTGACGTCATCGTAGATGCCGACGGTAAAGCGCGGCTTGGGTTTAGCGGCGCTCAGTTCGTTGAATATCGCCAGGACGCACTCCGGCCCGAACTCTTTTGAAGAGAGACCGTAGCGGCCGCCAATGGTACGCGGCAGGGTTTCTCGCTCGCCGCGGTTGAAGGCTTCCGCCAGCGCGGTCATCACGTCGAGATACAGCGGCTCAGCCTGGGCGCCCGGTTCCTTGGTGCGGTCAAGCACCGCTACGGCGCGGGCGCTTACCGGCAGCGCTTCCAGCAGGTGGGCAGCGGAGAAGGGGCGGTAAAGGCGAACTTTCAGTACACCGACTTTTTCACCGCGGCTCAGCAGTTCATCAACTACTTCCTCACAGGTGCCGATTGCGGAGCCCATAATCACGATAACGCGCTCGGCCTGTGGATGGCCGTAGAACTCAAACGGTTTGTACTGACGCCCGGTAGCGGCGGCAAAATCGTTCATCGCCGTTTCAACGTGCGCGTAAACCGCGTCGTACCACGGGTTAGTTGCTTCACGTGACTGGAAGTAGGTATCCGGATTCGCTGAGGTGCCGCGGATTACCGGATGTTCGGGGTTCAGGGCGCGCTGGCGATGTTCATCGATTTTATCCTGCGGCAGCAGGCTGAGAAGGGTATCGTCCGCCAGAGGGGCGATTTTGTTGATTTCGTGCGAGGTGCGGAAACCATCAAAGAAATGAATAAATGGCACCCGGCTTTGCAGCGTGGCGATATGCGAAATCAGCGCAAAATCCTGGGCTTCCTGGACGCTGCTGGCGCAGAGCATCGCGCAGCCGGTCTGACGCACTGCCATGACGTCCGAGTGATCGCCGAATATGGAGAGCGCGTGGGTTGCCACGGTGCGGGCGGCGACGTGCAGAACAAACGGCATCAGCTGGCCGGCCAGTTTGTACAGCGTCGGGATCATCAGCAGTAAACCCTGCGATGAAGTAAAAGAGGTCGAGAGGGCGCCGGTTTGCAGCGCGCCGTGTACGGCGCCGATTGCCCCGGCTTCCGACTGCATTTCGACGACGCGGGGAACATCGCCCCAGACGTTTTTCAGCCCGTTGCCCGCCCAGGCGTCCGCCTGCTCCGCCATCGTGGAGCTGGGCGTGATCGGGTAGATGGCGATAACTTCACTGGTGCGAAACGCGACTGAAGCAACCGCGCCATTACCGTCGATAGTGATCATATCAATACTCACATTGCTAAATTTTTGATAAAAAAGTTTTTATGCCCATTGATACACGCTGAGCTCTTCTGCGAAACCGCTATCGGCGCGATTCCACCGGTAGCGGATAAGTTCGTCTCTCACCTGCCTGGTAACGGGGTTGCGTTACCTGCATCGCTACGGGCAGGGTGACCGGGTTTGTGAATCACTGTTTAAGTATAGACCCCAGAGGAACATGATTTTTTGATCTCCAGTAGCGACAAAATCCATAGTTCAGATAAATTAATTCAAGGTATTACATAGGTGCCTACGTATGAACGACACCCTACACCAAAATCAGTGGCGTCATTTTTCCATAAGTAGCAGTGTGGCGAATTCCGCCAGTCAAAGCCTCCTGGCCGACAACACTGCCTTAATTACCTGTAGGTAATTTATTCGAGTTTTGCTATATTTTAGATACCTGATGGTAAATGGCGTTAGAATCATTGCGATGGATAAATACGAAATCAGACGACAGCGCTTGCTCTATATCCGTGATAATTTATGCGGCGGTAAGGCTGTTGATGTGGCCCGAACCCTTGGACGGGAGCCTTCTTACGTCTCAAGGATGCTCTACCCCGAAGGCAAAAAGCAAAAGAAAAGGATAGCTGACGAGATGGTCGAACTTATTGAATCTTCGTTCAATCTGCCCCGTGGATGGATGGACGGTATCACCGGGAATATTGATATCGAGCGAGAACCGGTAGAGGATTCGCCGCAGATGCCATATGTCATTGAGGTTCTGGATGCCCAGGCCAGCGCAGGGCCGGGCTGCATTGTCTCCAGTGAGGTTGATGAAACGGTGAATAGCATCACCTATGACTCTGCCGGCGCGCTGCGGCTTTTTGGTAACCGGCCCGCAGAGCATATCAAGGTGATTACCGTCTCCGGCGATAGCATGTCCGGCACCATTGAGACCGGTGACTACATTTTTGTCGATGTCTCGAAAGACTACTTTGAAGGTGACGGCATTTATGTCTTTTCTTTTAAGGGCGCGGTGCTGGTGAAACGTCTTCAGTTCACGGCGGATGGGCTGCTCGTTCACTCGGATAACAGCAAATATGCGGACTGGACGATTGGCGAAAGCCATGAACAGTATCTGAAGATCATTGGTCGCGTGATTTATAGCCACAGCGTTAAACGCTTTGTTTAAAGGCGTTCATTGCCGCGCAGCTTCGCCATCCTGTTTCTGTCATAAACCCTGAGCTCAACCATAAGCATTACCCGGGTATGCCACCTGTACGCCGGGCATACCTGCGGCTTCTCACCCCAATCCAGGGACACGCTGTTCAACACTACCCGCCTCGGACCTTTTCAGCTGTTTTTACGCGGCATACCACTTTTTTCAAAAATATTTTCAATATTTTCAAGTGTTTAATGTGTTTTCTTCATAAAGTATACCTATAGGTATTTATTTTTAAATAACCCTGAGGTATTCTTTTGTCATCAGCTTGATAGACAGCACTATCCGGATGATGAAATACAACGATTCATAACTGAATCTACGTGGCTGAAAAGCCAGCGCCATGGCGCAGTGCGCTTTGGGGGGAAGCCATTGGCAAGGATCCGATTGCCGATGACATTCCGCCAAAGCCCATTAAAGGAGACCGCAATGTCCCGTAAAACCGCGTTTAATGGCTCCGCTGCGGGTCGACGTCGCGCGCAGCGTTCCCACTTACAAAATCCGCAAACGCTCAGCTCAGATCTTATCCACCGGCCCACTCCGTCCCGCGCTCAGATTCAGGCAAAAGGGAAGCACCATACGCCTGAACGTATTGAGGACGCATTGCCGATTAAATTTGTGGCACAGGATATTTTTTGGCAGCGCGAAGAATATAAACGGCAAATTGAGCGAGCGACCATCATTTATCAGCAAGAATTTGCACACCAGTATGCGCAGCCAGGAACCTGGCTCTTCCAGAGGGCAATTTATGCGCTTGGTTTGCAAAAAAGAAAGAAAGTAACGGCGAGGTAACGCCTTAGTGCCAGGAAAAATGACCCTGCGCTTCGTTATTTACCATCATAACTCATAGTGAAAGAAGGGAGGGTATATGTCCGATCCTGTTTCCGGTACGTCGATAATTGTTGCTGGTGGATTAATGGGCGCTGGTATGTTTGGCCTGGTGACAGGTATTGATTATGGCGTTGTTTTTGGGGCTTTTGCCGGCGCGGTATTTTATGTTGCGACGGCAGTTAATATCACGCGTTTTAGACTCGCTGCCTATTTTATGACTTCTTTTATTGTCGGCGTTTTGGGTTCCGGGTTAATTGGTACGAAGCTGGCTATCTGGACCGGATACAATGAACGGCCTTTAGACGCGTTAGGCGCCGTGCTGATATCCGCGCTGATTATTAAGATACTCACGTTCCTGAATAATCAAGAACTAACCGACCTCTACAAAATACTAACCCGCAACAATAGTGGGCGCCCGAATGGGAAATGAACTTCCCGCGCTGCTTAATGCCGTTCTCTGCGCTTTGATCACCCTAACCTTAATGTTTTATCGGCGCGCCCGGTACAGAAGGTATCGACCATGGATATCGTATACGGCTTATTTGCTGGTAATCACTTATGCCAGCATACCGTTTCGTTATCTCTTCGGCTTGTATACGTCGACCCACTGGTTGGTTGTTACCGTGAATTTTTTTGTCTTTATTGCCGTGTGCCTGGTGAGGGGGAATATTGCGCATTTAATCGATAAATGAGGAATAAATGAATAAAGATGAGATTTTTAATGCCATTCTGGAAAAGGAGGGCGGTTATGTAAATCATCCTGATGATAAAGGAGGTCCGACAAACTGGGGGATTACTCAAGTCACCGCACGGGCTCATGGTTATGATGGCGATATGCAAAAACTGACGCGCCAACAGGCGCTGGATATTCTCAACGCTGACTACTGGATTGCGCCCCGGTTCGATCATGTTGCTGAAATATCTACCGCGATCGCTGAAAAACTGTGTGACGCCGGGGTCAATATGGGGCCTGTTCTGCCGGGTAAGTGGCTTCAACGCTGGTTAAACGCTTTTAATCATCGTGGAGTACTTTATCCGGATCTTATAACCGATGGTGTTATTGGCCCCAGGACCTTAAATGCCTTGAGCCATTATGTTATTCGAAGAGGCAGTGAAGGGGAGCTTGTACTGCTACGGGCATTAAACTGTAGCCAGGGGCAGTATTATCTGGAGTTAGCAGAAAAAAGTGAGGCTAATAAATCATTTATATATGGTTGGTTAAGGGCTCGGATAGCTATGTAATTTTCTGTTTTATTAATCTAATTCGTTCAGTAACTGAAATCTGGAGAAAGTAAATATGTATACATCTAATGATTTAACCCTCTCAATGTTTTACTCATCTGCCATTGCTGAGGAAACTGGTAATAAAGTCGCAACGCTCACCGTTCAAACCATGGGGCCATCAGCGGAAATTTTACAAATCAGTAAGTTGCACTGTATTACTGATGAAAATAAAGCGAAACGTTATAGTATTGGCGAGCAGTTTATTGCTAATGGCTCCGACTCTCTTCTCGCCGCTATCGAAACCTGGTGGCGTGATAATTCTGCGGCTCTCATTGAAGAGTTAATGATTGAAGTTATGGATTTTATTTTGAGTAATGTTAACCAAAATGCAACCTGGATCGGCCAGTATGGTATGAAAATTTTTGAAAATGAGCCGGTGGCAAAACGTATCCCTGATAGCGTATTACAGAACGGCAGCCACACCAATTCCTGAAAAGTGATGTGGTGTTAAAGCGTAATCACTATGGCGCAACAATAAGTCATAATTAAACAAGCTATTCGCATTGATAAAATGCATTCAAATATTTAAATATCAATAATGGAGATATTATTATGGGTTTTGCTCTGCCTAATGGCTCAACCGTTTTTGTTGGTTCCGGTCTTGGTTCTCCCGTATCTGTGAGTACGGTTTCCAATGCTGAAGGTGCGGTATTTACCGTTGCTGAAAATCATAACCTTAAGGTTGATGATGTCGTGCTGATTTCTTCGGGTTGGGGTGTAATCGATGGTTTAGTTGCCAGAATCACCGCACAAACAACAAATAGCGTAACCATTTCGGTCATTAACTCCAGCGACCGAAATTTTTTCCCGGCTCATGCCGGTGGCGGGAAATTACAGAAAATCACGGAGTGGACTGAGATTCCACAGATTACGGAAGTCGCACAGTCGGGTGGTGAACAGCAGTATGCACAGGTACAGTTTCTGGCAGACGATCGCCAGCGTAATATTGGCACCTTTAAGGCGGCTAAAAGCCAAACCTTTACCTTAGCGCATGATGCTTCTTTACCGATCTATAAAGTATTGGGCATGGCGGATCGCTACGGTCAGGTGTTACCGCTACGCATGTTTGTGCCTAATGCGAAGGAGTATCGCTATTGGTCTGGCGTTCCGTCATTTGATCCGCAACCAGTGACCGCGGTGAATAGCGTTGAAACCGTACAAGTCGCGTTCTCCATTCACTCTCGGGATATTACTTTCTACAAATCGGAAGATTAATCGTTCTCCTTCTCTGTGGAACATAAATTAAATTCAACTGGGCTCCTGCGGGAGCCTTTTTTAAGGGTATTTATGAGCGCTATTTTCAAATTACAACCTAACCCTGTTTTTAAAGCTGATGTTGCTATTCCTCGTGCCGGTGAAGAAGACGGAGTGCTGAATTTTACGTTTAAGCATCGGCCAATAAAAGAACTGGCAGAGCTAGAAGATATTGACGAAAAAACGGTCTGTGATTTCTTACTGGAGATCGTCGACGGCTGGGCATTATCTGAACCCTGTACGCGAGAAAATATAGGCGTGCTGGTAGATAACTATCCGGGGGCCGTTAAAGCAATAATGGCTACTTATTATCAGGAGCTGACGGGAAATCGCGAAAAAAACTGATTGCGGTTGCCTCTGCATTCTATACGCCTGAACCATCAGCGGATGAGCTAAGCGCATTCGGTCTGACAGCCGAAGACTATGACGATGTTGTCATCAACGTCTGGCCCGATATCTGGCCTGCGTTTGTAGTCTTTCGCGCGGCCAGCACGCAGTGGCGCACCAGTCCAGGAGGGGTTATCGGGCTGGACTACAGTGTCCTCGCATGGCTCATGAGGGTTTATGATATAGCTGATGAGGTAACCGCAATAAACGATATTCAGGTAATGGAACGGGTAGCCTTGAATATCCTGAATAAACTACAGAACTAGCCTGGGTTTTAGCAGAAGTATGTTCACATTATTAATCAATGTAAACCAGATAAGTAGTTGGTTTATTCTTTCAGGAGATAATCAATGGCGGGTGATACAACAATAACACTGCGCATGAATAACAGTGAACTGGAAAAAAGCAATCAGCTTCTGGATAAATATCAACAGAAAGTAACTGTCGCCAGCCGTAAAAGTGAAGAGTTTAATAAGACTTTTCGTGCCGCAACAGATATCCAGAAAAAGCATACGGATGGCCTGAAAAGGTTAATGCAGACGTTACCCCTTCCTCCAGCCAGAATGGGGCCCATACTTCAGGATATGGTAAAGAAATCTGAGGATGAGACCTACAATATAACGTCAGGCTCTAAAAATTACTGGGATTCACTGGCAGGAATGGGTAGTCCTCCAAAAGAAGAACTGGGTTATACGCCAAAAGTTTTTCGCCCAGGCGCAAATATGGAAGAGCGTTCTGACGATGATACGGAAAAAGGGGGGAAGAGCGATTGGCTCGGCGGTTTAATGGCAGGAGCCAAAGAGGCGTGGGATAAATTCCTTAAGGATGGAGAAAACGTTCATGGCAAGCTTAAGGATTTAGCTAAAGACGCCTTCAGCTCAATGGGAAACTCGCTGGTGGAATATATAACCACAGGAAAGGCGAATTTTAGTGATTTCCTGATGACCTTTCTGAAAGGGACGCTGAAGATGCTTAGCCAATTATTGTTGGTAAAAGCCATGCAGGCTTCCTTTAACGCGATGTCGAATTCTGGCATTGGCTGGGTAGCATCCATCGGTAAAGTTTTCACGGGCCACTCCGAGGGCGGCTATACCGGAGACGGGGGTAAATATGAGCCGAGAGGGATTGTTCATGGCGGCGAATTTGTTTTTACCAAAGAGGCGACCTCGGCGATAGGGATTGGCAACCTTTACGCCATGATGCGCGGTGCGCAGGGGTATGCGGGCGGCGGCTATGTGGGAACGGCATCAATGCAGGGACTGGGTTCTTCTGGCGCAGGGCCACTGACCATTCAGACCTCAGTACTTATTCAGAATCAGGGCTCAGAACCGCAGGCGGCCGACAATAACGGCGCGTTAAATCGCGCCTGGCAGCAGACGATAGACCGTTCCGTTCGCGCTGGTGTGGCAAATGAATTGAGGCCTGGTGGCCTTATCTGGAATGCAAACCACGCACGTTAATTTTTTGATTCCCGGAGAAAATATGACAATAGAAACCTTTACCTGGCGAACGCAAATACAAGCGGGTTTGCAGGGGGATTTTAATTTCACCGTTCGCGAGGCTCGTTTTGGCGACGGATATCAGCAGGTCGTCGGCGATGGTCTACATTTTGAAAAACAAAGCTGGCCAGTGACCTTGACCGGAGAAAAGGAAGAGATATTAGCCGTGCTTGAATTTATGCGGCGTCATGTAACGAAGTCGTTTATCTGGGATACCCCTGCGGGGGAATCCGGGCTTTATCGTGTTAGCGCCGATTCACTAAAACTTTCGCCATTATCGAGTCAAGTAATGACGGTAACCGCTACATTTAACCAGGCATATGCACCATGATTACAGCTGATTATCAAAAACTTGAACCCGGGAGTGAAATACGTTTACTGGAAATTGATGGCAGCGTCTTTGGCATGGATGATGTCTTATATTTCCACGGGCACAGTATCGCCCATAGCGAAGCTGAAATCCAGGCTGCTGGAGGGGACGAAACGCGTTTGCCTGCAAAATCCATTTGGTGGCAGGGCAATGAGTATATGCCATGGCCTTGTATTATTGACGGGATTGAATCCTCTACCAGCGGTCGGGACGCGCAACCATCGCTGAAGGTGGCAAATATTGATGCTTCGATTACCGCGCTGTGCTTGTATTACGATGACCTGGTTCAGGCGAAAGTCACCATTCACGATACGCTGGCAAAATATCTCGACGCACGTAATTTCCCTGAAGGTAATGCGAGAGCCGACCCCACGCAGGAAAAACGAAAAGTCTTCTTTATTGATGCCAAAAGTGAGGAGACCAATGAAGCGATTGAGTTCACTCTTTCCAGTCCAATGGATTTGCAAGGAATAATGATCCCAACGCGTCAGCTGCATTCTATCTGTACCTGGTGTATCAGGAATAAATACCGCAGCGGCGATGGTTGTGATTATACAGGCCAGCGATATTTTGATAACAATAATACACCTGTTACCGATCCGGCGCTGGATGTTTGTAACGGCACTTTGTCGGCCTGTAAATTACGCTTTGGTGAAGACAATGAGCTGCCTTTTGGTGGTTTTCCCGGCACGTCTTTAATTCGGAGTTAACATGCGCCAGAAAGTTATCAGGGCTATTCAGGTGCATGCTCAGGAGCAATATCCTCGAGAATGCTGCGGTGCGATTGCCCAAAGGGGGCGGGTAGAGCGCTATTTCCCCTGTCGTAATATTGCCGATGACCCCCAGGAGCATTTTGTTCTTGCGCCGGAGGATTATGCACGGGTAGAGGATTGGGGCACCGTAACGGGGATCGTCCACAGTCACCCCGACGCGACGACCCAGCCAAGCGAGCTGGATAAGGCTCAGTGTGACGCGATGTTGTTACCCTGGCATATTTTCAGCTGGCCGGAAGGCGATTTTCGTACCATTTATCCGCGAGGAGAATTGCCGCTGCTGGAACGTCCGTTCGTGCTTGGCCATTATGATTGCTGGGGACTGGTAATGAGCTATTTTCGCCAGCAGCATAATGTTGAGTTGACGGATTATCGTGTGGATTATCCGTGGTGGGAAGATGGCTACCCTGATAACTTTTATCATGATTGTTGGTATCAATGTGGCTTTCGCGAGTTTGATGGCCCGCCGCAGCCGGGAGATATGATTATCATGCAGGTACAGGCAAATAAGTGGAATCATGCGGGTATTCTCCTTGAGGGAAATATGCTGCTGCATCACCTGTATGGTCATTTAAGCCAGCGAGTGCCGTATGGGGGATACTGGCAGGAAAGAACGGTGAAAGTTTTGCGCTATCATATTAATGATAATGCGTTGAATAATGAAAAAATCTGAAAGACGTTGGGATTTTAAATCACCCGATATGAAATGCGTTAGCAAGTGAATGTGATTCAACATCAGAGGGCTGGACTTGCTCTCGAGTCAACTCAGCGTACGATATTATCAATGGCGGAATAGATGCTTATGATTTATTCATAATGTCTGCTGCAGATGGAGTATTTATGCAAGAACATATGGTCAGAATAGAGTTGGGCGGTATTCTTGGTAAGAAATTTGGCAAATCTCATTGTCGGATGGTGGCAACGGCATCTGAAGCGATAAGGGCTTTATGTTGTACTATCAATGGATTTGAAAAATTCATGAACAACAGCAAAGCTATGGGATTAACCTATGCTGTTTTTAAAGGAAAGAAAAATATTAGCGAGGATGATATTCCTTTCCCCATCAACGATAAAGTAATACGAATTGTTCCTGTCGTTATTGGTAGTAAAAAAGCTGGCGTGCTACAGACGATATTAGGTGTTGCATTGATCGCGGTCGCTTCAATCGCCACTATGGGCACTGGAGGGATATTCGCCGCGATTGCTGCCGGCTCCGGGTGGGGAAGTGCCGCAATGCTGGGGGCCTCAATGGTACTTGGCGGTGTTCTTCAGATGCTCTCTCCTCAGGTTCCAGGTTTAGCCAGTCAACAATCTCCTGAAAATAAAGCCTCCTACGCATTTGGCGGGGTCACGAACACCACCGCTCAGGGATATCCGGTACCGTTGTTATACGGCAAGCGGCTTATCGGCGGGGCAATTATTTCAGCGGGAATTTATGTAGAAGACCAGCAGTAAAATATCCGGCTTCTCTCATTTCAGACCACCTTTGAGGTGGTTTTTTTATGGACAAAATATCTATGACACAGCATCTCATTAAAGGTTGTAAGGGCGGGAGTTCAAGCCCGCGTACCCCAACGGAACAGCCTGATGATTTACAGTCTGTTGCGAAAGCAAAAATTCTCATTGCGCTGGGCGAGGGTGAATTTGCCGGTGCGCTTACCGCAAAAGATATTTACCTTGATGGTACGCCGCTGGAAAATTCCGACGGCTCGCAAAATTTTAGCGGCGTCGCCTGGGAGTTTCGACCGGGAACTCAGGCACAGAATTACATCCAGGGGATCCCCGGTTCAGAAAATGAAATTAACGTAGGAGTGGAAGTCTCCAGCAAAACGGCCTGGTCCCGCTCTTTTAGTAATACCCAGCTTTCCGCCGTCCGCCTGCGCTTAAAATGGCCATCTTTACTGAAACAGGAAGATAATGGCGATCTGGTAGGGAACGCCGTCAGCTATGCCGTTGATTTGCAAACCGATGGTGGTAGCTGGCAGACGGTGCTGGAGAGTGCGGTAAGCGGAAAGACCACTTCCGGTTATGAACGATGCCACCGCATTGATCTACCCCGGGCGACGACGGGTTGGGTTTTGCGCCTGCGTAAAGTCACGGAAGACGCAAATACCTCAAAAACTGGCGATGTTATGATGCTGCAAAGTTATGCTGAGGTGCTTGATGCAAAACTACGCTATCCCAATACGGCCCTGCTTTACGTTGAATTTGACTCTCGTCAGTTTAATGGCTCTATTCCAAAAATTGCCTGCAGTCCTCGCGGGCGGGTGATCCGCGTTCCTGATAACTATGACCCGGAGACCCGCCAATATTCAGGCATCTGGACCGGAGCATTCAAATGGGCGTGGACGGATAACCCGGCCTGGATTTTTTACGATCTGATCGTCAGCGATCGTTTTGGCCTGGGGAATCGTCTTACCTCAGAAAATATTGATAAATGGACGTTGTATCAGGTAGCACGATATTGCGATGAACCCGTCCCCGATGGTAAAGGTGGGGAGGGTACCGAGCCGCGCTATTTATGTAACGTCTATGTTCAGGATCGCAACGATGCCTATACGGTGTTACGCGATTTTGCGGCCATTTTCCGTGGCATGACCTGCTGGAGTGGCGATCAGGTGATTGCTCTGGCGGATATGCCTCGTGATATTGATTACACCTACACCAGGGCTAACGTCATCAATGGTCGTTTTCACTATGTCAGCAGCAGTAGCAAAACGCGCTATACCAACGCGCTCGTCTCATGGTCTGATCCAGAGAATGAGTATGCGGATGCGATGGAGCCGGTTTTTGAGCAGCCGCTGGTCGCCCGCTATGGATTTAATCAGCTTGAACTTACGGCAATTGGCTGTACCCGTCAGTCGGAGGCCAACCGTAAAGGGCGTTGGGGAATTCTGACCAACAATAAAGATCGCGTAGTGACTTTTTCAGTCGGACTGGACGGTAATATTCCACAACCCGGCTATATCATTGCGGTAGCGGATGAAATGCTGGCGGGAAAAGTCAACGGTGGCCGTACTCGCGAAGTGGATGGCTGCGTTATTACGCTCGATCGTAAAACGGAAGCGAAAGCCGGGGACCGTCTGTTATTGAACCTGCCATCGGGGGGGACGCAAGGCCGAACCATTGAGAGTGTCGATGGACACGTCGTCACCGTCACCGCTGAATATGCCGAAAGACCAGAACCGGAATGCGTATGGGCCATTGAGTCTGACTCTCTGAGGGTCCAGCAATATCGTGTTGTGGGTGTTAAAGATAATAACGATAGCACCTTTACAATTTCCGCAGCTGCTCACGATCCGGATAAATACGCCAGGATTGATTCCGGTGCGATTATTGATAGTCGACCAATCAGCGTTATTCCTCCAGGGAAGCAAAGCGCGCCAGCTAATATCGTTGTTGAGTCTTATTCCGTGGTTAATCAGGGGATTAGCGTTGAAACGCTGCAGGTGCACTGGACGGCAGTAAAGAATGCCATTGCTTATGAAGCACAGTGGCGCCGCAATGAAGGCAACTGGATAAACGTGCCCCGGAGTTCCGTTGCCTCGTTTGATGTCAGCGGAATTTATGCCGGCCGATACATCGTAAGGGTGCGCGCTATCAATGCCGCGGAAGTGTCGAGCGGCTGGGCATATTCGCAAGAGAAAACGTTGACCGGCAAAATCGGCCTGCCTTCGGCACCTGTTTCGCTGACTACAACATCCCTTCTGCATGGCGTTCAACTAAACTGGGCGTTCCCGGAGGGAAGTGGCGATACGCAAAAAACCGAGCTGCAGTACAGCCCAAATCCAACCGGCAACGGCGCGATGGCGCTTTCTGACGTAACGTATCCGGGAAACTCGTATCAGCAGATGGGCCTGCAGATTGCGGCGACGTTCTGGTACCGGGCACGCATTGTCGATCGCCTTGGTAACGAAAGTCCGTGGACCGTCTGGGTGCAGGGAATGGCCAGCGACGATATCGGGGAGTATTACGACAAGCTAACCGACGCAATTAAAGACACCGAAGCCTGGCAAGAATCTCAGCGGGATATGGAGGAAACCCACAAAACGCTGACGGAAACCGCTGATGCCATCCGTGAAGAGGTCGAGCAGCAGGTTAACGAAATAAACCAGAGCATTAATGAGACCGCTGGGGGGATCCGTAAGCAGGTTGATGGGCAGATAGCGTCGGTCAATAAGTCGATGACAGAGAATATTGACCTCGTTAATCAGACCCTCAATGACGCCATCTCGACAGTAAACAAAAGCATCAACGATGCTGTGAGTGATATTAATACTTCCGTCGACCAGCAGATAGCAGACGTCAATAAAGCCCTGACAGCGGGGGACTCGGCGTTAAAATCCCAACTGCAGACGGTTGAAAACGGCCTGAAACAGTCCATTGCTCAGGCAAATACGGGCTGGGATAAAGCGGTAAAACAGGAGACCGCTGACCGCATTGCGGACGTCAACGCGAAAGCGGCGCAGGCGGCAGACCAGTTGCTGAATGAAAAAAATGAGCGGCTGGCCGGCATTGATAATCTGCAGACAATTATTCAGGATGGCGACGAGTCACTGGCCCGTCAGATCGCTGAAATCTCTGCCGGTAGTGGGCAGCAGTTTGATTCGTTCAGTATCTGGTACTTCGATAAAGACAATGAAGGGTGGACCGAGGACGATGCCGGTCAGGTGCCGATGCAAATCACGGACGACGGCTGGCTGAAAGCATCGAACAGCACGGCATCCTGCCGTTCGCCAAACGGGCAAAAAATCCCGGGTTCCTCCTATCGCACCGTCATGCTGCGTATTAAGCGCGTGGGTAATCCGGCATGGAAAGGGCGGCTTTACTGGATTGGTACAGAGGAAACCGGCTGGAGTGATGCCCGCTCGGTGACTATCGCCGAGCAGGAGTTTGATGGCGAAGGTATCAGCGTGGTGGCCATTTCCGACGTGAACTGGAACGCGTCCGGCACGGTTCGCCGTTTTCGTCTCGATCTGGCCCAGGCGCAGAATGCCGACAACTATTTTCTGATCCACTGGATATCCGTTGGGCGCCCGGCGCCGGCAGCAAGTACGGCGGCCCTGCGTAATGAGGAGATGGCGCGGACGCAAGCGGATGAGGTAGAGGCGCTGAAACGCTCCACACTGGCGGCGCAGATCAGGGGAACCTCTGACAGTAACAGCCTTGCAGACCTGCGTTCCGGCCTGCTGTATCAGGAGATGAATGCCCGTATCACCGCCGATAAAGCAGAGGTGACGGCCAGAGAATCGCTGCAGACGCAGTTCAACGACAATAAATCCTCGGTCGCGGAGGAGCTGAGTTCCCTGTCGACCACACAAAGCGCACAGGCCAGCAAAATCAGCGGCCTGGAAACCAGTCTGGGTAAAAAAGCCGATGCAACCGCGCTGCAGTCCCTCACGCAAAAGGTTGAACAGCAGGGCACCACGTTAACCAGCCAGGGAAATACGCTGACCTCGCTGTCTAACCGCGTCGGGAAAACGGAATCGGGCGTGGCCGCAAACAGCAACGCCATCACGGGCCTGCAGTCCAGCGTCAGCCAGCAGGATAAAACGCTGACCAGCCAGGGCAGCGCGATCGCTAAACTGCAGAACGACCTGACGATAACCAATTCAAACGTCAGTAAAAAGGCCGATGCG
>NZ_VOJB01000066.1:0-24152 GCF_007910085.1 Klebsiella sp. ME-303
GACCAGGTTGACTACATGGACGTATCCACCCAGCAGGTGGTATCCGTCGGTGCGTCCCTGATCCCGTTCCTGGAACACGATGACGCCAACCGTGCATTGATGGGTGCGAACATGCAACGTCAGGCCGTTCCGACTCTGCGCGCTGATAAGCCGCTGGTTGGTACCGGTATGGAACGTGCTGTTGCCGTTGACTCCGGTGTAACTGCGGTCGCTAAACGTGGCGGTACCGTTCAGTACGTGGATGCTTCCCGTATCGTTATCAAAGTTAACGAAGACGAGATGTACCCGGGCGAAGCAGGTATCGACATCTATAACCTGACCAAGTACACCCGTTCTAACCAGAACACCTGCATCAACCAGATGCCGTGTGTCTCTCTGGGTGAGCCGATTGAGCGCGGTGACGTGCTGGCTGACGGCCCGTCTACCGACCTCGGTGAACTGGCGCTCGGCCAGAACATGCGCGTCGCGTTCATGCCGTGGAACGGTTACAACTTCGAAGACTCCATCCTCGTTTCCGAGCGTGTTGTCCAGGAAGACCGTTTTACCACCATCCACATTCAGGAACTGGCGTGCGTGTCTCGTGACACCAAGCTGGGGCCGGAAGAGATCACCGCCGACATCCCGAACGTGGGTGAAGCTGCGCTCTCTAAACTGGATGAATCCGGTATCGTTTATATCGGCGCGGAAGTGACCGGTGGCGATATTCTGGTTGGTAAGGTAACGCCGAAAGGTGAAACCCAGCTGACGCCGGAAGAGAAACTGCTGCGTGCGATCTTCGGTGAGAAAGCGTCTGACGTTAAAGACTCTTCCCTGCGCGTACCAAACGGTGTCTCCGGTACCATTATCGACGTTCAGGTCTTTACCCGCGACGGCGTAGAAAAAGACAAACGTGCGCTGGAAATCGAAGAGATGCAGCTCAAACAGGCGAAGAAAGACCTGTCTGAAGAACTGCAGATCCTCGAAGCTGGCCTGTTTGGTCGTATCTACGCGGTGCTGGTCTCCGGCGGTATCGAAGCTGAGAAGCTCGATAAGCTGCCGCGCGATCGCTGGCTGGAACTTGGCCTGACCGACGAAGAGAAACAGAATCAGCTGGAACAGCTGGCTGAGCAGTACGACGAACTGAAACACGAGTTCGAGAAAAAACTCGAAGCGAAACGCCGCAAAATCACTCAGGGCGACGATCTGGCACCGGGCGTGCTGAAGATTGTCAAAGTGTATCTGGCCGTTAAACGTCAGATTCAGCCTGGTGACAAAATGGCAGGCCGTCACGGTAACAAGGGTGTTATCTCTAAGATCAACCCGATCGAAGATATGCCTTACGATGAAAACGGCACGCCGGTTGACATCGTACTGAACCCGCTGGGCGTACCGTCTCGTATGAACATCGGTCAGATCCTGGAAACTCACCTGGGTATGGCTGCGAAAGGTATTGGCGAGAAAATCAACGCCATGCTGAAACAGCAGCAGGAAGTCGCCAAACTGCGCGAATTCATCCAGCGTGCCTACGATCTGGGCACCGACGTGCGTCAGAAGGTTGATCTGAATACCTTCACTGACGAAGAAGTTATGCGTCTCGCTGAAAACCTGAAAAAAGGTATGCCGATCGCAACGCCGGTCTTCGACGGTGCGAAAGAGTCTGAAATCAAGGAACTGTTACAGCTTGGTGGCCTGCCGACTTCCGGCCAGATCACCCTGTTCGACGGTCGTACCGGTGAGCAATTCGAGCGCCAGGTTACCGTTGGCTACATGTACATGCTGAAACTGAACCACCTGGTTGATGACAAGATGCATGCGCGTTCTACCGGTTCTTACAGCCTGGTTACTCAGCAGCCGCTGGGTGGTAAGGCGCAGTTCGGTGGTCAGCGCTTCGGGGAGATGGAAGTGTGGGCGCTGGAAGCATATGGCGCAGCATACACCCTGCAGGAAATGCTCACCGTTAAGTCTGATGACGTGAACGGCCGTACTAAGATGTATAAGAACATCGTGGACGGCAACCATCAGATGGAACCGGGCATGCCGGAATCCTTCAACGTACTGTTGAAAGAGATTCGCTCGCTGGGCATCAACATCGAACTGGAAGACGAGTAACTCTCGCTCAAACAGGTCACTGGTGCCGGGGTAAGACCCGGCGCCAGATTGTGCTAACTCCGACGGGAGCAAATCCGTGAAAGACTTATTAAAGTTTCTGAAAGCGCAAACTAAAACCGAAGAGTTTGATGCGATCAAAATTGCTCTGGCATCGCCAGACATGATCCGTTCATGGTCTTTTGGTGAAGTTAAAAAGCCGGAAACCATTAACTACCGTACGTTCAAACCTGAGCGTGACGGCCTTTTCTGTGCGCGTATTTTCGGGCCAGTAAAAGACTACGAGTGCCTGTGCGGTAAGTACAAGCGCCTGAAACACCGCGGTGTGATCTGTGAGAAGTGCGGCGTTGAAGTGACCCAGACTAAAGTGCGCCGTGAGCGTATGGGCCACATCGAGCTGGCGTCTCCGACCGCCCACATCTGGTTCCTGAAGTCTCTGCCGTCCCGTATCGGCCTGCTGCTCGATATGCCGCTGCGCGATATCGAACGCGTGCTGTACTTCGAATCCTATGTGGTTATCGAAGGCGGTATGACCAACCTGGAACGCCAGCAGATCCTGACTGAAGAACAGTATCTGGACGCGCTGGAAGAGTTCGGTGACGAATTTGACGCGAAGATGGGTGCGGAAGCTATCCAGGCCCTGCTGAAGAGCATGGATCTGGAGCAAGAGTGTGAAACTCTGCGCGAAGAGCTGAACGAAACCAACTCCGAAACCAAGCGTAAGAAGCTGACCAAGCGTATCAAACTGCTGGAAGCGTTCGTCCAGTCTGGCAACAAGCCGGAGTGGATGATCCTGACCGTTCTGCCGGTTCTGCCGCCAGATCTGCGTCCGCTGGTTCCGCTGGATGGCGGTCGTTTCGCGACTTCTGACCTGAACGATCTGTATCGTCGCGTCATTAACCGTAACAACCGTCTGAAACGTCTGCTGGATCTGGCTGCGCCGGACATCATCGTACGCAACGAAAAACGTATGCTGCAGGAAGCGGTCGACGCCCTGCTGGATAACGGTCGTCGCGGTCGTGCGATCACCGGTTCTAACAAACGTCCTCTGAAATCTTTGGCCGATATGATCAAAGGTAAGCAGGGTCGTTTCCGTCAGAACCTGCTCGGTAAGCGCGTTGACTACTCCGGTCGTTCTGTAATCACCGTAGGTCCATACCTGCGTCTGCATCAGTGCGGTCTGCCGAAGAAAATGGCGCTGGAGCTGTTCAAACCGTTCATCTACGGCAAGCTGGAACTGCGTGGCCTCGCCACCACCATCAAAGCCGCTAAGAAAATGGTTGAGCGTGAAGAAGCTGTCGTTTGGGATATCCTGGACGAAGTGATCCGCGAACACCCGGTACTGCTGAACCGTGCACCAACCCTGCACCGTCTGGGTATCCAGGCATTTGAGCCAGTCCTGATCGAAGGTAAAGCTATTCAGCTGCACCCGCTGGTTTGTGCGGCATACAACGCCGACTTCGATGGTGACCAGATGGCTGTTCACGTACCGCTGACGCTGGAAGCCCAGCTCGAAGCGCGTGCGCTGATGATGTCTACCAACAACATCCTGTCTCCGGCGAACGGCGAACCAATCATCGTTCCGTCTCAGGACGTTGTACTGGGTCTGTACTACATGACCCGTGACTGTGTTAACGCCAAAGGCGAAGGCATGGTGCTGACTGGCCCGAAAGAAGCTGAGCGTATTTATCGCGCTGGCCTGGCCTCTCTGCATGCGCGCGTTAAAGTGCGTATCACTGAATACGAAAAAGATGCTAACGGCGAATTCGTTGCGAAAACCAGCCTGAAAGACACGACTATCGGCCGTGCCATTCTGTGGATGATCGTACCGAAAGGTCTGCCTTTCTCCATCGTCAACCAGGCGCTGGGTAAGAAAGCGATCTCCAAAATGCTGAACACCTGCTACCGTATTCTGGGCCTGAAACCGACCGTTATTTTTGCGGACCAGACGATGTACACCGGCTTTGCTTATGCAGCGCGCTCAGGTGCATCCGTTGGTATCGATGACATGGTCATCCCGGAGAAAAAATACGAGATCATCAGCGAAGCGGAAGCGGAAGTTGCTGAGATTCAGGAGCAGTTCCAGTCGGGTCTGGTTACCGCTGGCGAACGCTACAACAAAGTTATCGATATCTGGGCCGCGGCGAACGATCGTGTATCCAAAGCGATGATGGACAACCTGCAAACTGAAACCGTTATTAACCGTAACGGCGAAGAAGAGCAGCAGGTCTCCTTCAACAGCATTTACATGATGGCCGACTCCGGTGCGCGTGGTTCTGCTGCACAGATTCGTCAGCTTGCCGGTATGCGTGGTCTGATGGCGAAGCCGGATGGCTCCATCATCGAAACGCCAATCACCGCGAACTTCCGTGAAGGTCTGAACGTACTCCAGTACTTCATCTCCACGCACGGTGCGCGTAAAGGTCTGGCGGATACCGCACTGAAAACGGCGAACTCCGGTTACCTGACTCGTCGTCTGGTTGACGTTGCGCAGGACCTGGTCGTGACTGAAGACGACTGTGGCACCCTGGAAGGCATCACCATGACCCCGGTTATCGAGGGTGGCGATGTTAAAGAGCCGCTGCGCGATCGCGTACTGGGTCGTGTGACCGCTGAAGACGTTCTGAAGCCGGGTACGGCGGACATTCTGGTTCCACGCAACACGCTGCTGCACGAGCACTGGTGCGATCTGCTGGAAGAGAACTCCGTTGACTCCGTCAAAGTGCGTTCCGTTGTATCCTGTGACACCGACTTTGGTGTATGTGCGCACTGCTACGGTCGTGACCTGGCGCGTGGCCACATCATCAACAAAGGTGAGGCTATCGGCGTTATCGCAGCACAGTCCATCGGTGAGCCGGGTACACAGCTGACGATGCGTACGTTCCACATCGGTGGTGCGGCATCTCGTGCGGCTGCTGAGTCCAGCATCCAGGTGAAAAACAAAGGTAGCATCCGTCTGAGCAACGCGAAGTCGGTTGTGAACTCCAGCGGTAAGCTGGTTATTACTTCCCGTAATACCGAGCTGAAACTGATCGACGAATTCGGTCGTACCAAAGAGAGCTATAAAGTGCCTTACGGCTCCGTTATGGCGAAAGGTGATGGCGAGCAGGTTGCCGGCGGTGAAACCGTAGCAAACTGGGATCCGCACACCATGCCGGTTATCACCGAAGTGAGTGGTTTTGTCCGCTTCACTGACATGATTGACGGCCAGACCATTACTCGTCAGACCGACGAGCTGACCGGTCTGTCTTCTCTGGTGGTTCTGGATTCTGCAGAGCGTACCACTGGCGGTAAAGATCTGCGTCCGGCGCTGAAAATCGTTGATGCTCAGGGCAATGACGTTCTGATCCCGGGTACCGACATGCCTGCGCAGTACTTCCTGCCGGGTAAAGCGATTGTTCAGCTGGAAGATGGCGTCCAGATCAGCTCTGGTGACACCCTGGCGCGTGTACCGCAGGAATCCGGCGGTACCAAGGACATCACCGGTGGTCTGCCGCGCGTTGCCGACCTGTTCGAAGCGCGTCGTCCGAAAGAGCCGGCAATCCTGGCTGAAATCAGCGGCATCATTTCCTTCGGTAAAGAAACCAAAGGGAAACGTCGTCTGGTTATCACCCCGGTAGACGGTAGCGATCCGTACGAAGAGATGATTCCTAAGTGGCGTCAGCTCAACGTGTTCGAAGGTGAACGCGTAGAACGTGGTGACGTGGTTTCCGACGGTCCGGAAGCGCCGCACGACATTCTGCGTCTGCGTGGCGTGCATGCTGTGACTCGTTACATCGTTAACGAAGTTCAGGACGTATACCGTCTGCAGGGCGTTAAGATTAACGATAAGCACATCGAAGTTATCGTTCGTCAGATGCTGCGTAAAGCGACCATCGAAAGCGCCGGTAGCTCCGACTTCCTGGAAGGCGAACAGGTTGAATACTCTCGCGTTAAGATTGCTAACCGCGATCTGGAAGCGAACGGCAAAGTGGGTGCAACATTCTCCCGCGATCTGCTGGGTATCACCAAAGCGTCCCTGGCAACCGAATCGTTCATCTCTGCCGCATCGTTCCAGGAGACCACCCGTGTCCTGACCGAAGCAGCCGTTGCGGGTAAACGCGACGAACTGCGTGGCCTGAAAGAGAACGTTATCGTGGGTCGTCTGATCCCGGCCGGTACCGGTTATGCGTACCACCAGGATCGTATGCGCCGTCGCGCAGCGGGCGAACTGCCAGCAGCGCCGCAGGTCAGCGTGGAAGAAGCTTCTGCTAACCTGGCAGAACTGCTGAACGCGGGTCTGGGCGGTTCTGACAACGATTAATCGTTGATTCGCTAAACGCTCAAAAAGCCAGTCAGGTCACCTGACTGGCTTTTTTATTGCTTGCCAGTTTATTCCGTCTACTTTTTTATTACATTTTATTGATGTAATAGCTGCAATTAATTAGCAAATATAAACCACTCCTATAATGATTTATTTCCATGACTGTTTTTCATCTTCAATGAAAGGGTGAAAATTCTACGCGTGTCAAAAAATAAGCACCGCAAACGCTATATAGTCAAAAAACTAAAATAATCATGTGATTACTTTCCCGGTTCTTTTCGGTTTACCGCAGCCGAGGGGATTGTTACGCCTGTTAAAAGGCGATGGAGGAGGTGAACTAATAAAAACAAAGCGGAGAGTATTGTCGTTATTTAATGGATAGCTTCTGGGGGATGTATGGAATTTGCTATACAACTTATCATTATCTTAATTTGTTTGTTCTATGGTGCGAGAAAGGGCGGCATTGCGCTCGGTCTTTTAGGCGGTATTGGGCTAGTTATCCTGGTCTTTGTTTTTCACCTGAAGCCTGGAAAACCGCCCGTCGATGTCATGCTGGTTATTATCGCCGTCGTGGCGGCATCGGCGACGCTGCAGGCTTCCGGTGGTCTAGACGTGATGCTGCAGATTGCCGAGAAACTCCTGCGGCGAAACCCGAAATATGTCTCGATCGTCGCGCCATTCGTCACCTGTACGCTGACGATTCTTTGCGGCACGGGGCACGTGGTATATACCATTCTGCCGATTATTTATGATGTCGCCATCAAAAATAACATCCGTCCGGAGCGACCCATGGCCGCCAGCTCGATCGGCGCACAGATGGGGATTATCGCCAGCCCGGTTTCCGTGGCGGTCGTCTCGCTGGTGGCAATGCTTGGCAACTTTACCTTTAACGGCAAGCACCTTGAATTTCTCGACCTGCTGGCGATAACCATTCCGTCCACGCTGCTGGGGATTCTGGCCATTGGTATCTTCAGCTGGTTTCGCGGCAAAGACCTCGATAAAGACGAAACTTTCCAGGCCTTTATTGCGGTACCGGAAAACCGTCACTACGTGTACGGGGACACGGCCACGCTGCTGGATAGAAAGCTTCCGACCAGCAACTGGATTGCGATGTGGATTTTTCTGGCCTCAATCGCGGTTGTCGCCCTGCTCGGCGCCTTCTCCGAACTGCGTCCGGCATTCGACGGTAAGCCGCTGTCGATGGTGCTGGTGATCCAGATGTTTATGCTGCTCTCCGGGGCGCTCATCATCATCATTACGAAAACGAATCCGGCTTCGATCTCCAAAAATGAGGTGTTCCGTTCCGGGATGATCGCTATCGTTGCCGTGTACGGCATCGCGTGGATGGCGGAAACGATGTTCGGCGCGCACATGACCGAGATTAAAGGCGTGCTCGGGGAGATGGTGAAGGAGTACCCGTGGGCCTACGCTATCGTTCTGCTGCTGGTATCGAAGTTTGTTAACTCCCAGGCGGCTGCGCTGGCGGCGATCGTCCCGGTGGCGTTGGCGATTGGCGTCGATCCGGCCTACATCGTCGCTTCCGCGCCCGCCTGCTACGGCTATTACATTCTGCCGACCTACCCAAGCGATCTGGCGGCGATTCAGTTCGACCGCTCAGGTACTACGCATATCGGCCGCTTTGTTATTAACCATAGCTTTATTCTGCCAGGGCTCATTGGCGTCAGCGTCTCATGCGTCTTTGGCTGGGTATTTGCAGCGATGTACGGATTTCTTTAAGAGGATACGGGCGCCGGTAGCGGCGCCTGTTAAGTCGTTGACGTTATTGTGCGAGCGGAATTCGGCGATAGAGCTCAATCATGTCGGTAGCCAGATCCTGAATGACCATCGCGTTCATCAGGTGGTCCTGAGAGTGTACGGTAATCAGGTTAACCGGAAGCTTGCCGCTGCCTTCATCCATGCCAATCAGCTGGGTCTGGATTTTATGCGCATGCTTGACGAATTCATGGGATTCCGCCATTGCCTGTTCGGCCGCAGCAAAATCGCCTTTACGCGCCAGCTGCAGAGCGGTTAACGCCGAGCTGCGCGCAGAACCGGCGTTAACCAGCAGCTCCATGATGATCGTTTCTAAATCTTCCATCTCTTACTCCATCAGCTTCAGGGCTTTATCAAGCACGGCATCGCCTTTCATCATGCCGTAATCCATCATATCGATGACGGCGACTTTTTTACCAAACGGGTCGGCCATTGCCTGTAGCTTGGCCTGCTCGTACTTCACCTGAGGGCCGAGCAGGATAATATCGGCAGCGGCAAGATTATCTTTAAACTCGGCAACCGGTACGGCTTTGATGGAGACTTCCACGCCTTTTTGTTGCGCAGCGGCCTGCATACGTTGAACCAGCATGCTGGTGGACATTCCTGCGGCACAGCATAAAACGATATTCTTCATAATTGTTGGCCCTTATGTTCCTTGATGTACCATCTTTATCGCGGGCAGGCGGGCGGGACAACCGCTTTACGGTGATTGTGTGTAAGTCATCACAAAATAATGAAACCGGTTTCGGTTTTTGGGGCGAAAACGCTAAAAGCCGCGTCCGACAGGCCTGAAACGGTGGGCTCTGTTAAGCGCGGACGATGCGATTCTTGCCCAGCTGCTTGGCTTTATACAGCGCTTCATCAACGCGCACGACAAGCTGCTCCAGGGGCTCCATATTCCATTCGCCGAGACCTGCGCTGAAGGTGACCGTCAATCCTTCTTCACGCCAGGAGCGCTGCGCGACGCGGGCCCGCCAGCTCTCAAGCAGCATCAGGGCGTCATCGCTATGTCCGGTGGTAAAGATCGCCGCAAACTCTTCGCCGCCGTAGCGGTAAAGCGAAATTTGCCGGGGCTGGAGGATTTGCAGCCCTTCCCGGGCGACATTGCGCAGCACGATATCGCCGTTGAGGTGACCCCAGGTGTCGTTTATCGTTTTGAAGTTATCAATATCAACCAGCGCAAGAGAAAAGGGCTGATGATCGTTCATCAGCGCGGCGATATCGCTGTCAAAGGCGCGGCGGTTCTTGCAGCCGGTTAGCGCGTCGATGGTCGCCTGGCGAACGTAGGTTAACTCGCGCTGCTTATTGCTCTCGATGGCTTTGCTGAGCATCGCTTCCAGCCGCGGGGCGCGCTGAACATCCCCGGTTTTAATCGCATTGATGATGTTCATCAACACCGTACGCGAAGCATGGCGCAGATACAGTCCAAACAGCACGATAACGATCGCGGCCAGGGCAAAGCTCCAGGCGACGATATCCGTTTCATGGCGCGTTAAGTTGACCAGCGTCGAGTTATCGACCCGATAAATAACAAACCAGTCGGGGTTGGTAAAGGAGTAGTAATAGTACCAGGTGTCCGTATTGGTGTCGTACAGCTGGCCTTCGCCGCTGGTCATTCTGTCCATCAAGGCTTCACTGACGTAGGGTTTAAACAAAGCGCCGGGATCGGGATGGAGAACGACTTTACCATCGCGTTGCACCACAAAAAACTCCCCCTGGACGGGTGCAACCATCTGCCGTAACGCGTAGCCCATTGAGGTGAGATCGAGATGAAACGCGAGACTGCCCTTTAGCCGTCCCTCTGGAGAAATTATGGGTTTGTAGACGGTAATCGTCGGGTGATGCGTGAAGTAGTCGTTGTACGGGCTGGTATACCGACTGAAGGTACTGGCTTCCGCTTGCTTAATAAACCACGGCCTTGTTTTGGCATCGAAGGACTGGCTGTCTTCGGTTTCCAGAACCTCGGGCGCGCGCAGATAGTGCCCATTGGTATCCGCCAGCGAGATGGACGAAACGGTCTGCATCATATTTTGCAACTGCATAAGCTGCATCAACCCTTTTTCCGGATTGACGTTAACCGCCTCATTCAGCGCATCGTTGCGGGCAAAGAAGGTGGCGGCACGGGTGAGGATAAAGTCGTTGCCCTGCAGCAGCGTCTCCGTGTAGTTGGTCGCCATATTGTGGGTAAAATTGCGATTAATATGATGATAATCTTCGAGAAAATCATTCCTCTGCGTCGTCGTGGCAAACACCGCTATCAGCAAGAAGCTGAATAAAATACCTGCAAATCCGATGATAATCGGCGTGGTGAAAGAGAGCTTTCTATTATGACGAGCCATGAGTCGTAAATCGTTCCAGAAGCGTTAAACCGTGGGTGGAGACGCAGGTTTAGCCAGCATGCCTGCTGAGCGAATCAGATAAAACTCCGGTAATTATAACGCTGACGTTGTGATATGGACTGATTAATATTCGATATTGATGGCATTACCGTTGCCACAAAGAGGCGGGAGCAGGGCGAAAAGGAGGAAGAGTGAATATTCGCCCTGGTCAGCGTCCGCTGCTGACAGGGGCAGAATAGAGAAACGGGAACAGGGCCACAATCTCCCGTTTCTCTTATTAAGATCGTGCATGAAGAACGTTTAAGAAATTACATTCGTTATCATGACGATTGGGAGGCGCGTCCCAGCCAGCTGTCCCAATCCTTCCATACCGGCTGTAGACCGCTGGCCACCAGCGCGCTGGCGACCTCTTCCGGGCGGCGGTCATCGTGAGGCGCGAACTGCTCCAGCTCCGGATGGTTATCGGCATACCCGCCGGGCTGGGTTTTCGAAAAGGCGCTGACGTTGTTGATGGCCAGCGGGATCACCCGATCGCGGAACCAGGGGGATTCGCGGGTGGAGAGCGAGAGTTCCACTTCCGGAGCCAGCAGGCGGAAAGCGCAAATAGTTTGCACCAGCTGCCGTTCATCCATTAATGAGGCGGGCTCGATACCTCCCGCGCAAGGCCGCAGTCGTGGGAAGGAGATGGAGTAGCGGCTGCGCCAGTAATGCTGCTGGAGCCACAGCAGATGCTCCGCCACCATAAAGCAGTCCACCCGCCAGCTGTCGGAAAGGCCAATAAGTGCGCCAAGGCCAATTTTATCAATCCCCGCCTGCCCAAGCCTGTCCGGCGTATCCAGCCGCCAGAAGAAGTCCTGCTTTTTCCCTTTCAGATGGTGTTTCGCATACATGCTTTCATGATAGGTCTCCTGATAGACCATCACCCCGTCCAGACCGAGGGTTTTCAGCTCGGCGTACTCTTCCATCGCCAGCGGCTGGACCTCCATATGCAGCGAGGCGAACTGGCGGCGAATCGCGGGCAGATGTTGACGAAAGTAGTCCATGCCGACCTTGCCCTGATGTTCGCCGGTCACCAGCAGCAGATGCTCAAAGCCCATTTCGCGGATCGCCGCGCATTCACGGGCTATTTCCGCCTCATCCAGAGTCTTGCGCTTGATGCGGTTACTCATTGAGAAACCGCAGTAGGTACAGTCGTTGGCGCAGAGATTAGAGAGATACAGCGGGACATAAAAGCTGACGGTATTACCAAAACGCTGGCGAGTCAGGCGCTGAGCGCGCTGGGCCAGAGGCTCCAGATAGTCCGCGGCGGCGGGGGAGAGCAGGGCCATCATATCGTCGCGGCTGAGCTGTTTGGCCGCCAGGGCGCGTTCAACGTCGGCGGGAGTTTTCCCGTTGATTCGCAGGCGAATATCGTCCCAGTCCAGCTGCCGCCAACGGTCAGTGAAGGTGTTCATATCCGCGCCTCCAGAAAGCCGGTCAGCGGGCTGGTGGCCTGCGCCTGCGCGCTGCGCGCGCCCGGGCCTGCCTGTCGGGCCAGCAAGCCGGCATCGATTGCTAAACGGAAGGCCCGCGCCATGGTTACCGGATCGTCGGCAACGGCGATGGCGGTATTCACCAGTACCGCGTCAGCGCCCATTTCCAGCGCCTGCGCCGCGTGACTCGGCACGCCAATACCCGCGTCAACGACTACCGGCACCGTGGCCTGCGCGATAATAATCTCCAGCATTGCTTTGGTTTCCAGTCCCTGATTGGAGCCGATGGGCGCGCCGAGCGGCATCACCGCCGCGCAGCCCGCTTCTTCAAGGCGCTTGCACAGCACCGGGTCGGCGCCGCAGTAGGGCAGCACCACGAAGCCTTCCCGTACCAGAATCTCCGCCGCTTTCAGCGTTTCGATCGGATCGGGGAGCAGCCAGCGGGCGTCCGGATGAATTTCCAGCTTCAGCCAGTGGGTGCCCAGCGCCTCCCGCGCCAGGCGGGCGGCAAATACCGCCTCTTCCGCCGTTTTGGCGCCGGAGGTGTTGGGCAGCAGGCTAACGCCGGCCGCCAGCAGCGGCGCGAGGATCGCGTCATTATGCTGACGGAGATCGACGCGCTTCATCGCCAGCGTCACCAGCTGGCTGCCGGAGGCGCGAATGGCCTCCACCATGACGTCGGGGGCGGCGAATTTACCGGTGCCGGTGAAAAGATGTGACTCAAAGGTTTTATCCGCAATACGTAACATGTCAGCCTCCAGCGATAACCTGAAAAAGCAGGATTTGATCGCCTTCCTGTAAGAGATGATCTTGCCACTGTTCATGCGGCAGGATGCGTTGATTGAGCGCCAGCGCGACGCCCGGCTGCTGCTGTTCCAGCTGCGTGAGCAGATCGGCGACGGAGGTCGCTTCGGCGCACTGCAACGGTTCATCGTTAAACCATATCCGCATGCTGCCCTCCGCATACCGGACAGCCCTGAGCCCGCTGGAGCGCGAGAGTGCGCCAGCTGCTGGTTCGGGCATCGAACAGGCGCAGCGTGTTCCGCGGGGCCATCATGCCGGCGAGCAGCTTGATGGCCTCCAGCGCCTGTAGGGTACCCATCATGCCAACCACCGGACCGATAATGCCCGCCGTACGGCAGTTGCGCTCAGGCTCGTTAGCGTCCGGCCACAGACAGCGATAGCAGCCCTGCTCCCACGGCGGCGTCAGTACCATCAGCTGCCCCCCAAGCCCGACGGCACTGGCGGTAATCAGCGGCGTTTTAAGCGCGACGCAGGCGGCGTTGATCGCCTGACGAGTCGCCATGTTATCGGTGCAATCCAGTACCACATCGGCCTTCGCCACTTCATCCCGCAGGGCCTTTCCGCCTAACCGCTGCTTCAGCGCAATCAGTTCAATCTGCGGATTTAACTGAGCCAACCGGGCCCTGGCGGCCGTGGTTTTAGGCTGAGCGATATCCTCGCTGGTGAACAAAATTTGTCGCTGCAGATTACTGACGTGCACGTCGTCGTCGTCGACCAGCACCAGCGTGCCGACGCCAGCTCCGGCAAGATAGAGCGCGGCGGGAGAGCCCAGCCCGCCGAGGCCCACGATCAACACCCGGCTGGCCAGCAGCTTTTGCTGGCCTTCAATGGCGATATCCTCCAGCAGCAGCTGGCGGCTATAGCGCATAAAATCGCTGTCATTCATCACCGGCTCCCGCTATCTCGAGCAGCCGGACCGTTGCCTGTCGCCAGTCGGCCGCCTGAGTAATGGCGCTGACCACCGCAACGCTGCCGACGCCGGTCGCCAGTACCGCCGGGGCGCGCTCAAGGCTGATGCCGCCAATCGCCACGGTTGGATAATCCCCGAGTCGCTGAATATGCTGCGCCAGCTGATCCAGCCCCTGAGGGGCGGAAGGCATCTGCTTGGTTTGCGTTGGAAAAACGTGCCCAAGCGCGATGTAAGAGGGACGCGCCGCCAGCGCGATATCAATTTCCATATCGTCATGCGTCGAAACGCCAAGGCGTAGCCCGGCGTTGCGGATGGCGCTGAGGTCGGTCGTTTCCAGATCCTCCTGGCCTAAATGCACGCCGTAAGCCTGATGTTTGATGGCCAGGCGCCAGTAATCGTTAATAAACAGCCGCGCATGGTATTTGCGTCCCAGAGCGATAGCGGCAACGACATGCTCTTCAACCTCACTATCGCGTTTATCCTTGATGCGCAGCTGGAGAGTGCGAACGCCCGCGGCCAGCAGGCGTTCGATCCACGTGACGCTATCGACGACCGGATAGAGCCCTAAACGGAAAGGGACGGATGGAAAATCGGGTTGATACATCAGGCTTCCTCCTTACGTAGATAGATTTCACTGCCGCGGGCGCGGAAGTTATCCGACATATCGGCCATCCCCACTTCGATGGTCTGCGCGGCGGCGTAGTCGCGAACTTCCTGGCTTATCTTCATTGAGCAGAATTTAGGGCCGCACATGGAGCAGAAGTGGGCCACTTTGCCTGACTCCTGCGGCAGGGTTTCGTCGTGGTAAGCGCGCGCGGTGAACGGGTCGAGCGCCAGATTAAACTGATCTTCCCAGCGGAACTCGAAGCGCGCTTTCGACATGGCGTTATCGCGGATCTGCGCGCCGGGATGGCCTTTGGCGAGATCGGCGGCGTGGGCGGCAATTTTGTAGGTAATCAGGCCCTGCTTAACGTCTTCTTTATTCGGCAGGCCGAGGTGCTCTTTTGGCGTCACGTAGCAGAGCATCGCGCAGCCGAACCAGCCGATCATGGCGGCGCCAATTCCCGAGGTGAAATGGTCATAGCCCGGCGCGATATCGGTGGTTAGCGGCCCTAAGGTGTAGAACGGCGCTTCGTGGCAGTGCTCCAGCTCTTCGGTCATATTGCGCTGAATCATCTGCATCGGCACGTGGCCCGGGCCTTCGATCATCACCTGTACGTCATACTCCCAGGCTATTTTGGTCAGTTCGCCCAGGGTGTGCAGTTCGGCGAACTGCGCTTCGTCGTTGGCATCCTGAATCGAGCCGGGACGCAGGCCGTCGCCCAATGACAGCGAGACGTCATAGGCGGCGCAGATTTCGCAGATTTCGCGGAAATGCTGGTAGAGGAAATTCTCTTTGTGATGGGACAGGCACCATTTCGCCATGATTGAGCCGCCGCGGGAGACGATGCCGGTCAGGCGCCTGGCGGTCATCGGCACGTAGCGCAGCAGCACGCCCGCATGGATGGTGAAGTAGTCCACCCCCTGTTCCGCCTGCTCGAGCAGCGTGTCGCGGAAGGCTTCCCAGGTGAGATCTTCGGCGATCCCGCTGACCTTCTCCAGCGCCTGGTAGATCGGCACCGTACCGATCGGTACCGGACTATTGCGCAGGATCCACTCGCGGGTCTCGTGAATATAGCGGCCGGTGGAGAGGTCCATGACCGTATCCGCTCCCCAGCGCGTCGCCCACACCAGCTTCTCGACCTCTTCTTCAATCGACGAGGTGACCGCCGAGTTGCCGATATTGGCGTTAACCTTCACGAGGAAGTTGCGGCCAATAATCATCGGTTCGGATTCCGGATGATTAATATTGGCCGGGATAATCGCGCGCCCGGCGGCGACTTCAGCCCGCACAAACTCCGGGGTGATATTCTCCGGCAGCCGCGCGCCAAACCCAACGCCCGGATGCTGCTGGCGCAGCACTTCGCCACGAATACGCTCGCGGCCCATATTCTCGCGAATGGCGATGAACTCCATTTCCGGGGTGACAATCCCCTGACGGGCGTAGTGCAGCTGCGTCACGCATTTCCCGACGATGGCGCGCCTGGGCGTGAGCAGGCCGGTAAAGCGCAGTTCGTTGAGGCCATCATCCGCCAGCCGCTCTCTGGTATAGGCCGAGCTGCGATCGCTGAGTGCTTCGCAGTCGCGGCGCGCATCAATCCACGGCTGACGCAGCTTTGCCAGACCCTGCTGAACGTTAATCGCGACGTGCGGATCGCCATAGGGGCCGGAGGTGTCATAGACCGGAATAGCTTCGTTCGCTTCGTACTGAGGATTATCTTTGCTGCCGCCGATAAGCGTCGGGCTCAGCTGAATTTCGCGCATCGGTACGCGAATATCTTCCTGCGAACCGGGGATATAGATGCGCTGCGAATTGGGAAATGCGGTACCTTCCAGGGTGTCGATAAAGCGCTGGGCGCGTTCGCGTTGCTCTCGACGCGTGAGTTTGGTTGTAGACATAGCTCATTCCAGTTAAACAGGATATGGCTTGCCAGACGACGGATGGAGTAACGGATGCGATCGGCCCTGAAGAGGCTGATGCTAAACGCAGTTTACTCTTGTTCCCTTCGCAGGTATTAGCCTGATCAGGTTCCGCGGATCCCGAATTAACGGTCTCAGCCTTTTCCAGTGTGGAAAATGGGCACTCCGACAAGATGACATCCCCTCTCCGTGAGGGGGGAATGTATGTAAACTACGCGTTAATGGCTCACAACTCAAGCGGTCGGCGCGATATTGTCGCTGACGTTGTCTTTGCGGCTGTGGGCGACGGCGAGGGCGATCAGGTTATCTTCCAGCGCAAAGCGCGCTTCCAGCGCTTCGCCGATGTCCGACAGCGCCTGCTGGAACTCAAGGTAGTTATCGTGATCGATGGCGTTTTCGAGGCAGGAGTCGTAATAATCCATGATCTGCTGGGTATTAGCCTGCAGCTGTGGATAAATCTTAGTGGCGGCTAAAAGTGGCGTATTGCCTTCCAATTCGCCGATAAAGCGTTCATAAATATTAAAATGGCCGGAGGAGAGGTAGTCCACCAGGCTTTGACAAAAATCATCCAGCGCTTTCTCATTAAGCCGCATAAATGATTCTTTGCCGGGCTTCAGGCCAACCAGGTTGTAGTAAGCCACAAGCAAATGCTTACGTACTTGTAGCCAGCGATCGACCAGTTTATTGCTGCCTCCAACACGTTCCGTCAGGTTTTCCAGCTGGTTTAACATGGTTGACTCCGCAAGGTTTTAAGAGAAATACGTTGCTCACCAAAATGTAAATTTAATGTTAAAAGTGCCAGTAAAATAAAGGTAGTGCAATAGATATGGATCGTATTATTGAAAAATTAGATCGCGGCTGGTGGATCGTCAGCCACGAACAGAAATTATGGTTGCCCGACGGAGAATTGCCCTACGGCGAAGCGGTAAATTTTAATCTTGCGGGGCAGCCCGCGCTGCGAATCGGAGAATGGCAGGGCGATCCGGTGTGGCTGGTCCGCCAGGATCGCCGGCATGAGATGGGATCGCTGCGTCAGGTGCTCGATCAGGATGCTGGCCTTTTTCAACTGGCGGGGCGCGGGATCCAGCTGGCGGAGTTCTACCGATCGCATAAATTCTGCGGCTACTGCGGTCATCCTATGCACCCCAGCAAAACCGAGTGGGCAATGCTGTGCAGCCACTGCCGCGAACGCTACTACCCGCAAATCGCCCCGTGCATTATCGTCGCCATCCGTCGGGATGATTCTATCCTGCTGGCGCAGCATACTCGCCATCGCAACGGCGTGCATACGGTGCTGGCCGGGTTTGTCGAAGTCGGCGAAACCCTGGAGCAGACCGTTGCCCGCGAGGTGATGGAGGAGAGCGGCATTAAGGTGAAAAACCTGCGCTACGTGACCTCTCAGCCCTGGCCGTTCCCGCAATCGCTGATGACCGCGTTTATGGCCGAGTACGATAGCGGCGAGATTGTCATCGACAAGAAAGAGCTGCTGGAGGCGGGATGGTATCGCTATGACAATCTGCCGCTTTTGCCGCCGCCGGGCACCGTGGCGCGCCGTCTGATTGAAGATACCGTGGCGATGTGTCGGGCAGAGTATGAGTGACATGTTACATACACTTTATCCTTCAAATTGCCTCTTTGTTGGCTGCTTTCACTTACCCCAGTCACTTACTTGAGTAAGCTCCTGGGGTTCATTCAATTGCCGCCTCGATCCACTTTGAATGATTTTGTGTATAAACTTGGCGCATCAACGCTAAAGGAATGTAAAAATGACCGAACTGAAGAACGATCGCTACCTGCGCGCGCTGCTACGCCAGCCGGTTGATGTCACCCCGGTATGGATGATGCGACAGGCGGGCCGCTATTTACCGGAATATAAGGCCACCCGCGCCGAGGCGGGCGATTTTATGTCGCTGTGTAAAAACGCCGAGCTGGCCTGTGAAGTGACGCTGCAGCCGCTGCGCCGCTATAAGCTGGATGCGGCTATCCTCTTCTCGGACATTCTCACCATCCCGGATGCGATGGGGCTGGGGCTCTATTTCGAAGCCGGGGAGGGCCCGCGTTTTACCTCACCCATTACCGGCAAAGCGGATGTCGATAAATTACCCGTACCCGACCCGGAAGATGAGCTTGGCTACGTGATGAACGCCGTGCGCACCATCCGCCGTGAGCTGAAGGGAGAAGTGCCGCTGATTGGCTTTTCCGGCAGCCCGTGGACGCTGGCGACCTACATGGTGGAAGGCGGCAGCAGCAAAGCGTTTACGGTGATCAAAAAGATGATGTACGCCGAGCCGCAGGCCCTGCATGCGCTGCTCGATAAGCTGGCGAAAAGCGTCACGCTGTATCTGAATGCGCAAATCAAAGCGGGCGCGCAGTCGGTGATGATTTTTGATACCTGGGGCGGGGTGCTGACCGGCCGGGATTATCAGCAGTTCTCGCTCTATTACATGCATAAAATCGTTGATGGGCTGCTGCGTGAGAACGATGGCCGCCGCGTGCCGGTGACGCTGTTTACCAAAGGCGGCGGGCAGTGGCTGGAAGCGATGGCGGAAACCGGCTGCGATGCGCTGGGACTCGACTGGACGACCGATATCGCCGATGCGCGGCGTCGCGTCGGCCATAAAGTCGCCCTGCAGGGCAATATGGATCCCTCGATGCTGTATGCCCCTCCGGCGCGCATCGAAGAAGAGGTGGCGACCATTCTTGCCGGGTTTGGCCAGGGCGAAGGCCATGTCTTTAACCTCGGGCACGGCATTCATCAGGACGTCGACCCGGAACATGCGGGCGTATTTGTGGAGGCAGTGCACCGGTTGTCGGCGCCATACCACCGTTAAGGAGTGAATATGGATTTGTCATCGCTACGCACCCAGCAGCTCAGCCTGGCGGCATCGGTTGAACGAGGCGATCGGCTGGACCAGGATCCGCTGACGCTGATCGGCGGAGCGGATGTTGGATTTGAGCAAGAGGGAGAGGTGACCCGGGCGGCGATGGTGCTGCTGAGCTATCCGTCCCTGGAGCTGGTGGAGTATCAGGTCGCGCGCGTCGCGACCACGATGCCCTATATCCCCGGATTCCTCTCCTTTCGCGAAACCCCCGCGCTGCTGGCGGCCTGGGAGCAGCTTTCGCAGAAGCCAAATCTCTTATTTGTTGATGGCCACGGTATTTCCCACCCGCGCCGCCTCGGCGTCGCCAGCCATTTTGGTCTGCTGGTGGATGTGCCGACTATCGGCGTGGCGAAAAAACGGCTGTGCGGTAAGTTCGAGCCGCTGGGCGATGAGCCCGGCGCGCTGGCGCCGTTGTTAGATAAAGGCGAGCAGCTGGCGTGGGTTTTGCGCAGTAAAACGCGCTGTAATCCCCTGTTTGTGAGTACCGGGCACCGCGTGGGCCTGGATAGCGCGCTGATGTGGGTGGAGCGCTGTCTGAAAGGCTACCGCCTGCCCGAGCCGACGCGCTGGGCTGATGCCGTGGCGTCCCGGCGTCCGGCGTTTGTGCGTTGGCAAGCAAATCACGATTGATTCAGGTACACTGCGGCTAATTTCTGACTTCGAGATTTCATCATGTTACAAAACCCGATTCATCTGCGTCTGGAGAAGCTGGAAAGCTGGCAGCACGTGACCTTTATGGCCTGCCTGTGCGAGCGGATGTACCCCAACTACGCCATGTTCTGTCAGCAAACTGAGTTCGCCGATGGCCAGCTTTATCGCCGTATTCTCGATCTGATCTGGGAAACGCTGACGGTAAAAGATGCGAAGGTGAATTACGACAGCCAGCTGGAAAAGCTGGAAGAGGCGATTCCGGCCGCTGATGATTACGACCTGTACGGCGTCTATCCGGCCATTGATGCCTGCGTGGCCTTGAGTGAGCTGATTCATTCGCGGCTGAGCGGCGAAACGCTCGAACATGCTATTGAAGTCAGCAAGAGCTCGATCACCACCGTTGCGATGCTGGAAATGACCCAGGCTGGTCGCGAAATGACCGACGAAGAGCTCAAGGAAAACCCGGCTGTCGAACAGGAATGGGATATTCAGTGGGAGATTTTCCGTCTTCTGGCCGACTGTGAAGAACGCGATATTGAACTGATCAAAGGGCTGCGTGCAGACCTTCGCGAGGCCGGTGAGAGCAATATTGGTATAAATTTTCAGCAATGAGACCAGAAAACGTGATTTACCGCCTGAATTGTAGCGTCTGAAGGCATCCATTCCGCCCCCCGTCTGGTCTACATTTGGGGGGCGAAAAAACGTGGCTATCGGTGCGTGTATGCAGGAGAGTGCTTTTCAGGCATTTCCGTCGCACTCGATGCTTAGCAAGCGATAAACACATTGTAAGGATAACTTATGAACAAGACTCAACTGATTGATGTAATTGCGGACAAAGCTGACCTGTCCAAAGCACAGGCGAAAGCTGCCCTGGAATCTACCCTGGCTGCAATTACCGAGTCTCTGAAAGAAGGTGATGCTGTTCAACTGGTTGGTTTCGGTACCTTCAAAGTGAACCACCGCGCTGAGCGTACTGGCCGCAACCCGCAGACCGGTAATGAAATCAAAATCGCCGCAGCAAACGTACCGGCATTTGTTTCTGGTAAAGCTCTGAAAGACGCAGTTAAGTAAGACCGCGTGGCAGTGTACAGTTTTATCGAAGGGGCTTGTCGGCCCCTTTTGTCTACCTGGCGCCGCACGCTGGCGCTGGTAGGCGTATTGCTGCTCACTGCCTGCAGCCATGATTCCTCTCTCCCGCCGTTTACCGCCAGCGGATATGCGGATAACCAGGGGGCGATGCGTATCTGGCGCAAAGATTCTAACGGCGAGGTCCATCTCCTTGCCGCCTTCAGTCCATGGCGTCATGGTAATACTTCGACCAGCGAGTACCGCTGGCAGGATGGCCAGCTCGCGCTGATTGAACTCAACGTCTACGGTAAACCGCCGGAACATATTCGCGCCCGGTTTGATGCGCAGGGCGAACTCAGCTTTATGCAGCGTGAAATCGATGGGCAGAAGCAGCAGCTTTCCAGCGATCAGGTCGCGCTATACCGCTATCGCGCTGAGCAAATACGCCAGACCAGCGACGCTCTGCGTCAGGGACGCGTTATGCTGCGCCAGGGGCGCTGGCATGCCAACAGGACGGTGACCACCTGTGAAGGTCAGACCGTGAAGCCTGACCTCGATACGCAGGCGCTGGCGCATATTGAGCGACGCCAGAATCACTCATCCATTGAGGTCAGCGTGGCGTGGCTGGAAGCGCCTGAAGGCTCTCAGCTGCTGCTGGTGGCAAACGAAGATTTCTGCACCTGGCAGCCGACCGAAAAAAGCTTCTGAGCCTTACCAGTGGCTCATCCCCATATGACCGCGGCCTCCGTCGCAGCTTCCTGGTCCCATACCCACACCGCGAGAAATACCCGCCTGCGCTAACGCGAGATCGAACTTAACCCGCTGCTGGGCCAGCTGTTGACCGAGAACCTCCATCTCCTGGGCAATGGATTCGACTTTCGCGCTATCAGGCTTATCCGCGGTTAACAGCGCATGGTATTCGTAGCGTTTTGATTGAAGCTGCTGACGCAAAACGCGGGTTTGTTCATAGAAATCGTTATGCAGCTTCCGGGCAGTGGCCTGCTGATCGGCGGTGAGCTGGCTGTAGCCCTGGGGGCCCATTCCGCTGCCGTTATTCCAGTGGTGCCTTGCCCAGGCTGAACTGCTGCCGAAAGTCAGCGCGGCGAGGGCAATCAGCGTCAGCGTCATTTTTTTGTTCCGTTTCATAGTTTATTCTCCTGGCTTATGGTTACTCAATGATTTGCATCTTCTGTGCCAGAATGGAAAGGCCGCAGGATATCGGGCATTGAGCGTTTTCCAGCCGGACGAGAGCGAGTAAAAATGACTCGCGGTCAAGGAGGCTGTGGGTCATTTTTACTCGATCGCCTTCCCGGTTTGCGCCTGAGAAGCGGTTAGACGGGACGGAAAAATGGCATGATTTCTGCTGAGCGATACGGTGTCTGAGGAAAGGGAGTTGTCATGAACGCGATGCGGTTGTCTAAGGATTCCGTCGCCGTCTGGCTGAGCTGGTTGTTAACCGGCCTTATCTTGCTGCTGGTGTGCCTGTTCTCTGCGTTAATCGTGCGTGATTATGGCCGTGAAAATGAAGCCGCGCGCCAGACTATCCAGGAAAAAGGCAGCGTGCTGATTCGCGCCCTTGAGTCCGGCGCCCGGGTGGGCATGGGAATGCGTATGCATCATTCCCAACTGCAGGCGTTGCTGGAGGAGATGGCCTGGCAGCCTGGCGTGCTGTGGTTCGCTGTGACGGATGAGAGCGGTAAAATCATTGCCCATAGCGACCCGCGGCGGGTTGGTGAGTCGCTCTATCCTGCCAGCACTCTGCGTGAGCTGAATATTGGGAGCGAGGAGCGCTGGCGCCGGCTCGAAAAACCGGAACCGGCGCTGGAGATTTATCGTCAATTTCGCCCGCTTAACGGCGGCGGGCATCATATGCGCATGATGATGCGTCGCGAAGCTGCCGGGCTACGTACCCAGGCTCCCCAGGTTATTTTTATTGCTTTTGATACCCGCGAGCTGGATGCCGACCATGCCCGTAGCCTGCGTAATATGGTTATCATGCTCTGCGCGGCGGGCGTAGTGATGGCGGCAACGTTGCTGGCGCAGTTCTGGTTCCGCCGCTATCAACGTTCGCGCAAGCAGCTGCAGGAGGCGACGGCGCGTAAAGAAAAGCTGGTGGCGCTTGGTCATCTGGCCGCGGGCGTCGCCCATGAGATCCGCAACCCGCTGTCATCTATAAAAGGGCTGGCAAAGTATTTTGCCGAGCGAACCCCAGCCGATGGCGAAGCGCATCAGCTGGCCCAGGTGATGGCGAAGGAAGCCGATCGCCTGAACAGGGTCGTCAGCGAGCTGCTGGAACTGGTGCGTCCGGCGCATTTAACGTATCAATCGGTTGATTTGAATGACGTGATTACGCACTCGCTTCAGCTAATTAGCCAGGATGCCGCCAGCCGGGCAATAACGCTCGCGTTCACCGCGCAGCCCGCGCTATGCCGCATTCAGGCCGATCCGGATCGTTTGAAACAGGTGCTGCTGAACCTTTATCTCAATGCCGTCCACGCTATTGGCCGCGATGGCGTGATTACGGTGGCGGTGAGGGAATGCGGCGACGGGCGAGTAAAGGTGAGCGTTGCGGACAGCGGCAAGGGGATGACGGCGGAACAGCTACAGGCCATTTTTACTCCGTACTTCACGACCAAGGCCGACGGCACCGGGCTGGGCCTGGCGGTGGTGCAGAACATTGTCGAGCAGCACGGTGGAACGATTCACGCCGAGAGCGCCCCCGGCGAAGGCGCGCTATTTACTCTCTATTTGCCGGTCAACGGGCAACAAAAGGATGAACAAGGATGAGTGGCGAGCAGATCGATATTCTGGTGGTGGACGATGATATCAGCCACTGCACTATCTTACAGGCGCTGTTGCGGGGCTGGGGATACCGGGTTGCGCTGGCCTACAACGGTGTACAGGCGCTGGAACAGGTGCGCCAGACGGTGTTTGATCTGGTGCTTTGCGATATCCGCATGGCCGAGATGGACGGCATCGAAACGCTGAAAGAGATCAAAACCTGGAATCCGTCGATTCCGGTATTGATCATGACCGCGTACTCCAGCGCCGATACCGCAGTGGAGGCGCTGAAATCCGGTGCGCTGGACTACCTTATCAAGCCGCTGGACTTTGACAAGCTGCAGCAGACGCTGTCTGAGGCGTTGGCCCATACGCGGCTGAGCGAGTCACCCGTCGCGGGTAGCCCCCCCGCGGCCCAGTTTGGCATGGTGGGCGATAGCCCGGCGATGCGGGCGCTGTTGAATAATATTGCCCTGGTTGCCCCCTCCGATGCGACGGTATTAATTCACGGCGAGTCGGGCACCGGGAAAGAGCTGGTCGCGCGGGCGCTGCACGCCAGCAGCG
>NZ_VOJB01000066.1:24159-28328 GCF_007910085.1 Klebsiella sp. ME-303
GCAGCCGCAGGCCGCTGGTGATCCTCAACTGTGCCGCACTCAACGAGTCGTTGCTGGAGTCGGAGCTGTTTGGTCACGAGAAAGGCGCCTTTACCGGCGCGGACAAACGGCGAGAAGGGCGTTTTGTTGAAGCGGACGGCGGTACGCTCTTTCTCGATGAGATTGGCGATATTTCACCGCTGATGCAGGTGCGCCTGGTGCGGGCGATTCAGGAGCGTGAAGTGCAGCGCGTGGGCAGCAATCAGACCCTTTCGGTCGATGTGCGGCTAATTGCCGCCACCCACCGGGATTTAGCTGAAGAGGTCAGCGCCGGACGTTTTCGTCAGGATCTCTACTATCGCCTGAACGTCGTGACTATCGATATGCCGCCGCTGCGTCAGCGCAAGGAAGATATCCCTCAGCTGGCGCGCTATTTCCTGCAGCGTTATGCCGAGCGTAACCGCAAAGCGGTGCAGGGGTTTACGCCGCAGGCGATGGACTTACTGATTCACTACGCATGGCCGGGGAATATTCGCGAACTGGAAAATGCGGTAGAGCGGGCGGTGGTCCTGCTGACCGGAGAGTATATCTCGGAACGCGAGCTGCCGCTGGCGATTGCCGGTACGTCGGTTTCGGACGCGCCGCACGGTGAGGATATTATTCAGCCGCTGGTGGAAGTCGAGAAAGAAGCGATCCTGGTGGCGCTCGAAAAAACGGGCGGCAACAAAACTGAAGCCGCCCGTCAGCTGGGCATTACGCGCAAAACGCTGCTGGCAAAGCTCAGCCGTTAGCTGTTTTGCTCACGTTCAATAGCGCGCCAGCCGATGTCGTTACGGCTAAAGCTGCCGTCCCAGCGGATATCGCTCATCAGGGCGTAAGCGCGCTTTTGCGCTTCAGCGACGGTGTGACCCAGCGCGGTAGCGCAGAGCACCCGGCCGCCGCTGGTCAGCACGCGATCGTCATCAGCGAGTCTGGTACCGGCGTGGAAGACCTTGCCGTCAGCCGCTTCTTCCAGCGGCAGGCCGTGGATCTCATCACCGGTGCTGTAGTTGCCCGGATAGCCACCGGCGGCGATCACGACGCCCAGCGAGGCGCGTTCGTCCCACTCGGAGGTTTTCTCATTCAGCTTGCCGTCGCAGGCGGCGAGGCACAGATCTACCAGATCCGATTTCATACGCAGCATGATCGGCTGGGTTTCCGGATCGCCAAAGCGGCAGTTGAACTCGATAACCTTCGGGTTTCCCTGTTTATCGATCATCAGGCCCGCATAGAGGAAACCGGTGTAGGTGTTCCCTTCCGCTGCCATACCTTTTACGGTTGGCCAGATAATGCGTTCCATGGTGCGCTGGTGAACCTCATCGGTTACCACCGGCGCCGGTGAGTAAGCGCCCATACCGCCCGTGTTTGGGCCGGTATCGCCATTGCCCACGCGTTTATGATCCTGGCTGGTGGCCATCGGCAGGACGTGCTCGCCGTCGACCATCACGATAAAGCTCGCCTCTTCGCCGTCGAGGAACTCTTCAATGACGATGCGGTGTCCGGCGTCGCCAAAGGCGTTACCTGCCAGCATGTCGTGAACGGCGGCTTCCGCTTCTTCCAGCGTCATGGCGACAATCACGCCCTTGCCGGCGGCCAGGCCGTCGGCCTTGATGACGATCGGCGCGCCTTTCTCACGCAGGTACGCCAGCGCGGGCTCGACTTCGGTGAAGTTCTGGTATTCCGCCGTCGGGATGTTATGACGCGCGAGGAAATCTTTGGTGAAGGCTTTGGAGCCTTCAAGCTGCGCCGCGCCTTCCGTTGGGCCGAAGATTTTCAGCCCTGCGGCACGGAACGCATCGACAACGCCAATTACCAGCGGCGCTTCCGGGCCAACGATGGTCAGGTCAATCTTCTCGCTCTGCGCAAAGCTCAGCAGCGCCGGAATATCGGTGACGCCGATAGCCACGTTCTGCAGCGCCGGTTCCAGGGCGGTGCCCGCGTTACCCGGGGCGACAAAAACGGTATCAACCTGCGGTGACTGTGCGGCTTTCCAGGCCAGCGCGTGTTCGCGTCCGCCGTTGCCAATAACTAATACTTTCATCGTCTGCTCCGTGAATTAATGGCGGAAGTGGCGCATGTCGGTGAAGATCATCGCGATGCCGTGCTCATCGGCGGCGGCAATCACCTCTTCGTCGCGAATAGAGCCACCGGGCTGAATGACGCAGCTCACGCCAACGGCAGCAGCGGCATCAATACCGTCGCGGAACGGGAAGAAGGCGTCAGAGGCCATCGCCGAACCTTTCACTTCCAGACCTTCATCACCGGCTTTAATCCCGGCGATTTTGGCGGAGTAAACGCGGCTCATCTGGCCTGCGCCTATCCCGATGGTCATATTCTCTTTGGCGTACACAATGGCGTTGGATTTAACGAATTTCGCCACTTTCCAGCAGAACAGCGCATCGCGCAGCTCCTGCTCGGTCGGCTGGCGTTTGGAAACCACGCGCAGTTCGCCTTCCGTAACCATACCCAGATCGCGATCCTGAACCAGCAGGCCGCCGTTAACGCGTTTGAAGTCCAGACCCGGTACGCGCTGCGTCCACTGACCGCAGGTCAGGACGCGGACATTCTGTTTCGCGGCAGTGATCTTCAGGGCTTCTTCCGTCGCAGACGGTGCGATGATCACTTCAACAAACTGGCGGGAGATGATCGCCTGCGCGGTTTCGGCATCCAGTTCGCGGTTAAAGGCGATAATGCCGCCGAAGGCAGAGGTCGGGTCAGTTTTGTACGCGCGGTCGTAGGCATCCAGAATAGAGGTACTTACCGCTACGCCACATGGGTTGGCGTGCTTCACAATAACGCAGGCCGGCTCGCTGAATTCTTTGACGCATTCCAGCGCGGCATCGGTGTCAGCGATGTTGTTATAGGAGAGCGCTTTACCCTGAACCTGCTGTGCAGTGGCGACAGAGGCTTCTTTGACTTCTTCTTCTATATAGAAGGCCGCCTGCTGGTGGCTGTTTTCACCATAGCGCATATCCTGCTTCTTAACGAAGTTCAGATTCAGGGTGCGCGGGAAGCGACCCGCGGCTTCTTTGCTCTCGCCGTGATAGGCCGGAACCATGCTGCCGAAGTAGTTGGCAATCATGCTGTCGTAGGCGGCGGTGTGTTCGAATGCCTTAATGGCGAGGTCGAAGCGGGTGTCGAGGGTCAGGGAGCCTTCGTTGGCATCCATCTCTTTAATAATGGCATCGTAGTCGCTGCTCTTCACCACGATGGCGACGTCTTTATGGTTCTTCGCCGCTGAGCGAACCATGGTTGGGCCGCCGATATCAATGTTTTCTACCGCATCTTCCAGCGAGCAGCCCTCGCGGGCAACGGTTTGAGCAAACGGATACAGGTTAACCACCACCATATCAATAGGCGCGATACCGTGTTGTTCCATAATACCGTCATCCTGGCCACGGCGACCGAGAATACCGCCGTGAACTTTCGGATGCAGGGTCTTCACGCGTCCGTCCATCATTTCCGGGAAACCGGTGTAGTCAGAGACTTCGGTAACCGGCAGACCTTTCTCAGCCAGCAGGCGTGCGGTACCACCCGTAGACAGTAGCTCGACACCACGAGCGGAAAGCGCCTGCGCGAATTCGACGATACCGGCCTTGTCAGAAACACTGAGCAGGGCGCGGCGGACTGGACGACGTTGTTGCATGGTATTAAATCCCCAGGATTTGAATATTACAGAGAGCGTTAGGTGAATTTTTGTCTAAAAACTCACCTAACGCACCCAACCGGGCATCCTTGTTATAGCGCGGCATTGTAACGAAAACGTTTGCGCAACGCTCGCGAATTTTTATCTTTCTCTTTTTATCCCAGGATCGCGCCCTATAGAGAGAAGAGAGCGGGCCTTTATAAGAGGGTATCGGCCGCCACCTGTGGATAATTCTGTGCGTAACAGGGTATAAAGCGGGGTTTTGCTGGGGAATGCAGCAGTCAGTCATTTTTCTGCAATTTTACTATTGCGGATGCTCGGGAACTCCCTATAATGCGCCTCCATCGACACGGCAGATGTGAATCACTTCACAAACAACACGGTCGGTTGAAGAGAAAAAATCCTGAAATAACGGGTTGACTCTGAAAGAGGAAAGCGTAATATACGCCACCTCGCAACGGTGAGCGAAAGCCGCGTTGCACTGCTCTTTAACAATTTATCAGAC
>NZ_VOJB01000067.1:0-1776 GCF_007910085.1 Klebsiella sp. ME-303
TGACAGCGACTCTGACTCCGACAGTGATTCGGATTCGGACAGCGATTCGGACTCGGATAGCGATTCGGACTCCGACAGCGACTCGGATTCCGACAGTGATTCCGACTCTGACAGCGACTCTGACTCCGACAGCGATTCGGACTCTGACAGCGATTCCGACTCCGATAGTGATTCCGATTCTGACAGCGACTCCGACTCGGACAGCGATTCGGACTCTGACAGTGATTCGGATTCAGACAGCGATGCCGACTCTGATAGCGACTCGGATATCCCGCAGGCCAATGCGGATACTAATACCGCGCTGATCTCTGAGAACCATGACAATCTCGACGGGGTAAACGGTACGATTACCCAGCTGACAGGCGTGAACCTGCTTGGCGTGGTCGATGTTTCGCTGCTTAGCGGTAATAACTTTGACTTTACTGTCGCGAGTGGAACGACTCAGGATGTGGCACTGGATATTTCCGGCGGCACCACGCTGAGCTCGGCGGCGCTGATTAATACGCTACTGCTGCTGCTGGGTGGAACGAATACCTTCCAGGCCGATCTCGCGGTGGTGAATACGGTGACCGGAGAAGTGGTTGCGCTGGCGTCGAATGCGGTGACTATTACGGCGGGAGGCGTCAGCCTGGATTACAGCGGTAGCGCCAGCTTCAGCGACCTGCCGGAGGGGAACTATACGGTAGTGATTTCGTCGCCAACGAATACCGGGCTGCTGCCGACGCTGGTGAATTTCCTGGCGAATCTCAGCGTAGCGACCGCGGTGGATGTGGCGGTAACCGACTCCGTAGGATACGAGTCCGCGATTATCAGCGGTAACGTACTGCAGACGGACGCGGGTGGGGACGTCGGCGATACCGGTACGGATATTACTGTGACCAGCATCGTTGCGACCTCGGTTCCGGGGGCAACGGCGGAACCGGTTAGCTCGGGGGGGACGATCGTTGAGGGCGCCTACGGTACGCTGGTGATCTATGCCGATGGTTCTTACACCTATCACGCGACCGGAGACGCTGACTCTGTCGGTCAAACGGAGGTCTTTACCTACACCATTACGGATGCGGATGGCGATACGGCAACGACGACGCTGACCATTAATATTGGCCTGGCCGATGATACGGATAGCGATGCTGATTCCGACTCCGACAGTGATTCCGACTCTGACAGCGATTCGGACTCCGACAGCGACTCGGATTCGGACAGCGATTCTGACGCTGACAGTGATTCGGATTCTGACAGCGATTCGGATTCAGACAGCGACTCCGACTCGGATTCCGACAGCGATTCGGACTCTGACAGTGACTCGGATTCTGATAGTGATTCCGATTCCGACAGCGATTCGGACTCTGACAGCGACTCTGACTCTGACAGCGACTCTGACTCTGACAGCGACTCTGACTCCGACAGTGACTCGGATTCAGACAGCGATTCGGACTCTGACAGCGACTCCGATTCTGACAGCGACTCGGACTCGGACTCGGATAGTGACTCGGATTCGGACAGCGATTCGGACTCCGACAGTGACTCCGACTCTGACAGCGACTCGGATTCGGACAGCGACTCAGACTCCGACAGCGACTCGGATTCTGACAGTGACTCGGATTCTGACAGTGACTCGGATTCTGACAGCGACTCGGACTCCGACAGCGACTCGGATTCGGACAGCGACTCGGATTCGGACAGCGACTCGGACTCTGACAGCGACTCGGACTCTGACAGTGACTCAGACTCCGACAGCGACTCGGATTCTGACAGTGACTCGGATTCTGACAGCGA
>NZ_VOJB01000067.1:1903-48142 GCF_007910085.1 Klebsiella sp. ME-303
CGGATTCGGACAGCGACTCGGATTCGGACAGCGATTCGGATTCGGACAGCGATTCGGACTCCGACTCTGACAGCGACTCGGATTCGGACAGCGACTCGGATTCCGACAGCGACTCGGATTCCGACAGCGATTCGGACTCCGACTCTGACAGCGACTCGGATTCGGACAGCGACTCGGATTCCGACAGCGATATCGAGGCCATCCCCGATAGCAACAGCCCGGACGTTGTCGCGCTGGAAGGTAACCTGAACAACGTCAGCGGTACCAGCGGTCAACTGGTTGGCCTGACGTTACTCAGCACCGTCGATGTCTCGCTGCTGTCGGGCAATAATCTGCGCTTTAGCGTGGGTTCCGGAACCGTTGAGGATATGACGGTATCGGTGAACGGCAACTCGCTGCTGACGGCGAGCGGATTGCTGACCACTATCGTCAACCTGCTGGGAGCAGGAAATACCCTGACGGCCGATCTGTCGGTGGTGAATACGGTCACCGGCGAAGTCGTGGCGATTGCGGAAAACAGCGTCTCTATCTCGGCGAGCCTGCTTGGCGGGCTCTCCTATAACGGTACGGTCTCCTTCGCCAATCTGCCGGCGGGCGACTACACCATGGTTATCTCTGCGCCGGAAAGTAACGGCCCCCTGGTATCGTTGATCAACGCGCTGGCGGCGGCCCAGGTGGCAAGCTTCGTCAACGTGGACGTGACGGATTCGGTTGGCTACAGCGTCGGCGCCATTGAAGGTAACGTGCTGGATACCACCGCCAGCGGCGATATGCAGGATAGCGGTCAGGGCATCTCGGTCACCAGCGCGGTATCGGACTCCGTCGACGGATCGACCCCGGTTAACGTGACCAGCGCTGGCGTCAATATCACCGGGGCTTATGGGGTACTGACGATTCACTCTGATGGCAGCTATAGCTACCAGTTGACCAAAGGCGGGGCCGCTATCGGTCAATCGGATGTCTTTAGCTATACCATTACCGATGAAGCGGGCAATACCTCGACGACTAACCTGACGATTAATATCGGCGGCAACATCGAACCGGCGCAGGCCAATCCGGATGCTCAGGAAACGGATCTGACCGCGACGTTCGATACGCTCAACGGTGAAAGCGGTACCGTTGGCCAACTTGTCGGCGTCTCGTTACTCGGTTCCGTCAACGTTGGCTTACTCAACGGCAATAGTTTTGACTTTGACGTCGCCACGGGGGCAAACGAAAAAGTGCTGCTCGCTGTCTCTGGGACCACCGGCCTGAGCCTGGGCGCGGCCCTGAGCACATTGCTGAGCCTGCTGGGTGGCGCATCGTCCTTTACGGCGGATCTCTCTATCGTCGATAAGGCGACCGGCGAAGTGGTGCAGGTTCTGACCAACGCCGTCAACATTAATGTTAATGGACTCGGTCTCAGCCTGGGCTATAGCGGCGGCGGCTGGTCCTCAATGTTACCTTCAGGGTCGTACACAGCGGTGGTCTCTTCACCGAATACCGGCGGTCTGTTGGGCGCGCTGCTGGACCTGAACCTGGGCACCTTTGTCAACGTGTCGGTCACCGACTCTGAGGGCTATCACACCGACAGCCTGACGGGGAACGTCCTGCAAAGCGATGGCGACGGCGATGTGGCGGACACCGGGGTAAATATTAAGGTGACGAGCGTCACCGCCACCTCGGTGACCGACGCCGATCCGGTATCGGTCACTAGCAGCGGAACGACGATAGCCGGTGCCTGGGGATCGCTGACCATCCATAGCGACGGTAGCTATACCTATCAGCCGTACGGCGGAGTGAATAGTGTCGGCCAATCGGAGGTCTTTACCTACACCATAACCGACAGTCTGGGCCACACGGCGAGCACGACGCTGACGATCGATATCGACAGCCCGGCTTCGCTGGCGGTGAATGATGTCGTTGCGCTGAACGTGGCAACGGCGCTGGCAACGGTGAATGTTCCGGCGATTGACACCGCGGGGCTGAACACAAGCGGTAAGTCGACAACGGGCGGAGTATCAGCGAGTAAGTCGATTAACTTTAGCGTGGGGGCCGATCGCGAAATGGATACCCTCTCGGTGAATGTGAACTACACCGCGAGTGGATCGGTGGTCAATACCGTCAGGATTGACAGCACGGTCAGCATTTATCACGTACTCAGCGACGGCAGTAAGGTTCTGGTGTGGCAGGGGGCACCGACAGAAAATCTGACCACGATTATCGGCGCAACAGCCAGCGCTACGGATACGCTAACGCTAACGGGTGTGGCATTGAGCGAAGGAAATTACGAGATGGTCCTGGCTTCGAAAGCCACCGCCACTCTGGATTCTTTCTTAACGCCAGCGCCGAATTATACGGTTGGAGCTTCTATCACCGGTACGACGTTCGATACCGCAACGCACTATACGGTGGCAGGAACCAACGTCAGCGGGAATATCCAGAACGGAAACAACTCGGGCGGTACGGAAGATTTCCATGGCGTGCTGTATGCCTCATACACCGTCGCCGGACATACTTCCACTGGCAGTGCCGAATCCTGGACCTTCAACAGCAATGGCAGTATCACCACCAGCAACGGTAGCGCAGTAACCGGAAGTAGCGTCACAATTTACGGTGACTATGGCACCCTGACGATGGCGAATAATGGTTCTTATACCTTCAGTCTGAAGGCAGGGATGGATGTGTCGACAATCACGCACAAGGAGGTCTTCGCCTACACGGTAAACGACAGCAATGGCGTTTCTTCCGCGGCGACGCTGACCATCGATCTGCATCCGCAGATTACCGGCAGCGTGAACGGCGACGATATCCACAGCACCGCTTATGACGATACCTTCACCCTGGGTATCGGGGCCGACACGGTGGTTTACAACCTGCTGGCCGATGACAATACCGGCGGCAACGGCAGCGATACCTGGAAGGATTTCTCGGTTGCGCAAGGGGATCATATCGATGTGTCGGCGCTGCTGGTTGACTGGGATGGGAACAGCAGCAGTCTGGGCAACTATGTGACCCTGAGCTACGTTGGCAATAACACGGTGGTATCCATCGACCGCGACGGCGGGGCCGGTGACCATCAATCAACAACCTTAATTACGCTGGAAGGGGTGCATATCAATTCGCTCAACGAGCTGCTTGATACAAATAACTCCAACTAATCGGCGTTATAGCGAACGGCACACGGAAGTGCCGTCCAGATTATTTATTGCGGAGGAATGAATCGGGCAGCGATCCGGGAGATAGCAGACCGTTATTTAATAAAAATAATGATGCGGAAATTATTATATCCGTTTTTTCAGTGCGTGAATTCTGAAGGGTAAATTTGATGCGTCTATTTAAACAAAAAAGGAATGTCATAACCTGCGGCTATACCGCTCTCTTTATTGCTTTGAATCCGCCGTTTTCAGGTCATGCGGAAAATTCATACTTGATGCCGAATGATATTAGCAGCCAGCGTTTAACCGATAGCCAACAGGTCGCGGGGTACAATGAAGAGATTATTAATAGCCAGACCCGAATATCCGGCCCGCTGGATATTAAAAAAGCGGTAAAAAATGCGGTCAACTGGCATCCGGCGATTACCCAGGAGGTCAGCAAACTCCAGGAAATGGCGCAGAAAGTTGACGTGGCGAAAGCCAAATATTACCCGCAAATTAGTGCGGGTATGAATAATGGTTATAGTAATACTTATTCTGATGCCGGATATACGCCATCGCTGGTCGTCTCGGTATCGCAAATGCTTTACGACTTCGGCAAAGTGTCCAGTTCGGTCAGAGCCGCCGACTCCGGCGTGGCCCAGCAGCAGGCCACCGTCATGCTGAATATCGATCAGGTCGCTCACGACACCGCCGCGGCGGTAGTGCAGGTGCAGGGCTATCAAAAGCTGGTCGACATCGCTAAAGCGCAGGTCGATTCGCTTAAACAGATTGGCGATCTTATTCGCCAGCGCAACGATGCGGGGGCGTCATCGTTATCGGACGTTGTGCAGACCGATACCCGCGTGGAGGGCGCGCAATCTACGCTCCTGCAATATCAGGCGGCCCTTCAGCGCTGGAAAGCCACGCTCGCGACCTATATCGGCATCGGCGGCATTGCCACGGTGACGGATGACCTTCCGCAGGGGATGGACGCCGCCTGCGCGGTATCCAAAATCGATTACCGCTCTGTTCCGGCGGTATTAGCGGCGCTGGCCCAGGCCGGCCAGGCTCAGGCTCAGCTGGATAACGCCAACGCGCAAATGCTGCCGACGATTTCCCTTGAGCCGGAAGTCACCCATTACCTCAACGATAACTACGCCAACAGCGCGGTACTGAATAAAACGCAATACTCCGCCTGGGTGAAAGTGCAAATGCCCATCTATCAGGGCGGTGCGATGACCGCCTCACGCGACGCCGCCCAGCAAAGTCTGGCGGCGGCGAATGCGGCGATAAAAACCGCCCAGCTGGACGCCAGCCAGAAGCTGAACGCCTCTCGCGATGAAGCGGTTAATCTTGCCCAGTCGCTGGGGATTCAGAAACGTCAGCAGCAGCTGGGTGAGCAAACCCGGGCGCTGTATCAGGATCAGTATCTTCAGCTCGGCTCGCGGCCGCTGCTGGATCTGCTCAACGTCGATCAGGAAATTTACCAGGCCAGATTTAGCCAGGTCCTGACGGAATCACAACTGCGTTCGCTGGAGCTGGACTGCCTGTTCAGCACCGGCAAGATGCGCTCGGTGTTCGCGCTGGAAAAACAAAATATCCAGGGCGTGGAGATCCGCCCATGACCTCACAAAACGAACGCGCCGGGATACCGCATTTGCTCGATTGGTCTAATGCGATTGCTTTTATTGCCAACCACTATCGACAAAGCTTTTCTCCCGGCACGCTGCATGCCGCCGCCGAGTGGGCGACGCAGAAAACCCTGCCGGAGGCGCTCCGGCACCTGGCGCGCCACGCCGGGCTAAACTGCCAGTTTTTATCTCCGGGCGATGAGAAAATGTCGGCCTGGCGGCTACCGCTGGTCGTCCAGCTGCGCGACGGGCAAGTCGCCGTGCTCGAAAGCTTTGACGTTAATAACGCCGTCGGGGTGCGGTTTGTGAAGGAGCTCGCGCTGCTCAGCTACTGCCCGCTGGAAACCCTGCTGCCGGAAATTGAAAAGACCATTGCGTTTCGCCCGTCAGCGCCGGAAAGGGATATTCGCACCGAGAGCTACCTGGCCCGCTTTCAGCCGGACTGGCTGCGTAAAATTGTGCTGAAAGATATTCGCCCCTACCTGCACGTGATGCTGGCGTCTTTTGCCATAAACGTTCTTGCGCTGAGCGGTATTCTGTTTTCGATGCAGGTTTACGATCGGGTGATCCCGGCGCAGTCTTATCCCACTCTTTATGTCCTGTTCAGCGGCGTATTGCTGGCGGCGGTATTTGCTTTTGTGCTGAAAATTATGCGCGGGCACGTCACGGATCTGCTCGGCAAACGCGGGGATATTCGCGTTTCTGACCGGGTCTTCGGCCACGCGCTGCGCCTGAAAAACAGCGCGGTACCGCGCTCGACGGGGAGCTTTATTTCGCAAATCCGCGAGCTGGAGCAGGTGCGCGAAATGATGACCTCAACGATGATGACCATCGTGGCGGATTTACCGTTCTTTTTGCTGTTTCAGGTGGTGCTGTTTATCGTCTCGCCGTGGCTAAGCTGGATTGCGCCGGTGGCGACGATTCTGATGATCCTGCCCGGCCTGCTGCTGCAGCGCAAGCTCGCGGCGCTGGCCAATAAAAACCAGCATGAAAATACCTTGCGTAACGCCATTCTGGTGGAAAGCATTCAGGGGTTGCAGGACATCAAAATGATGCAGGCGGAAAGCCGCTTTTTGCATCAGTGGAATAGCTATATTGCCATTACCGCCGAGTCGGGGGTCAAAACGCGCAGGCTCACCCACGGCCTGGTCAGCTGGGGAATGTCGGTGCAAAACCTGCTCTATGCCACGGTGGTGGTGGTCGGCGCGCCGCTGGTGATTAATGGCGACATCACCACCGGGGCGATGGTGGCGGCATCAATGCTCTCGACCCGCATGGTGGCGCCGATGACCGCGCTGTGCGGCGTACTCGCTCGCTGGCAGCAGGTGAAAACGGCGAAGGCCAGCCTCGATAACCTGATGGCGCTGCCGGTCGAAGGGGGGCAGGACGAAACCCGGGTTCACCGCGCCGTGCTGCACGGCAACTACGAGTTCCGGCAGGCGGAATTCCGCTACGGCCTTAACGATGCCGCGATCCCGCTGCGTATCAACCAGTTATCCATAAAAGCCGGCGAGAGAATCGCCATCCTTGGGCGAATCGGCGCCGGTAAATCGACCCTGCTGCAGGCGATGATGGGCAACGTCGAGCTGGTTTCGGGCGAGCTGCGGCTGGATGATTTAAGCCTGCCGCAGATCGACCTCGCGGATATTCGCCGCAACGCCACCTTGCTGACCCAGGAGGCGCGGCTGTTCCACGGCACCCTGCGCGAGAACCTGATCCTCGGGCGACCGGCGGCGACGGATGATGAAATCTTCTCGGTGCTTACCCTGTGCGGCGCGCTGGAGTTTGTGCGCAAACTGCCCCTCGGTCTTGAACACGTCATTATGGAAGGCGGGCTGGGGCTTTCAGGCGGCCAGCGGCAGTCGCTGCTGCTGGCCAGGACGCTGCTGCGCGATCCGAACATTATCCTGCTCGATGAACCGACCTCGTTTTTCGACGAGCGAACGGAAAAGGCCTTTGTGGAACAGCTGGCGCAGTGGGCCGGCGAGCGAACGATGATCATCGCCACGCATAAAGCTGCGGTGCTTAATATCGTCGATCGGATCCTGGTTATCCAGGACGGGCAGCTGGCGCTGGATAAACCCAAAGCAACGGTTTTTGAGCAAGAGAAAGCCCGCGGGCAGGTGGTGAACATATGAGTAAAATCCCCCTGATGGCCGATCACGACCCGGTGGCGCTGCTGCCGGATAGCGAAGAAGACGAGGCGAAAATTGTTAAATCGCGGCGGCTGATTCTCCTGCTGGCCGTTATGCTGCTGGTGGGCGGCATCTGGGCATGGTTCGCGGTACTGGACGAAGTTTCAACCGGTACCGGGAAAGTGATCCCCAGCTCGCGGGAGCAGGTGATACAAACCCTCGACGGCGGTATTTTAACCGAGCTGAACGTACGGGAAGGCAGCAAGGTACAAGCCGGACAGGTTGTGGCGCGCCTCGATCCCACCCGCAGCGAATCTAACGTCGGCGAAAGCCAGGCGAAATATCGCGCCTCGCTGGCGGCGAGCATTCGCTTAACCGCCGAGGTGAACAATCAGCCGCTGGCGTTTCCCGACTCCCTGAAAGCCTGGCCCGCGCTGCTGGCGGAGGAGACGCGTCTGTACCATAGCCGCAAAGAGCAGCTGAGCAAATCGACGCGCCAGCTGGACGAGTCGTTAAAACTGGTGAATAGCGAACTGGCCATCACCGAAAGGCTGGCGAAAACCGGGGCGGCGAGCAATGTCGAAGTGCTGCGTCTTCGCCAGCAGGTCGCGGATATTAGTTTTAAAAAAATCGATCTCAATACCCGCTATTTTGTTGACGCGCGTGAGCAGCTGTCAAAAGCCAATGCCGACGTGGCCAGTCTGGCGGAAGTGATAAAGGGGCGCGCCGATTCGGTCACGCGCTTAACCGTTCGTTCGCCGGTGCAGGGGATCGTTAAAAATATTAAGGTCAATACGATTGGTGGGGTTATTGCGCCCAACGGCGAGCTGATGGAAATTGTTCCGGTCGATGGCCGGTTATTAATCGAAGCGCGGATTTCACCTCGTGATATTGCTTTTATTCATCCTGACCAGCAGGCGCTGGTGAAAATTACCGCCTATGATTATGCCATCTATGGCGCGCTGAACGGCGTGGTGGAAACCATATCGCCGGATACCACTCAGGATGAAGCTAAACCGGATGTTTACTACTATCGGGTGTTTATTCGCACTGACTATGATTACCTGGAAAATAAAAGCGGCAAGCGTTTTTTAATTGGCCCGGGAATGATTGCCACCGTTGATATTAAGACCGGCGAAAAAACGGTCATGGATTATCTGGTCAAACCGTTTAATCGGGCAAAAGAAGCCTTAAGGGAACGTTAATCAACGGGCGAGCTTCTTATCGGCTACGGGTCATGGCCGTTTGCGGTCCGCTAGCCCGGACAAGGAGCGTTGAGCGCCGCCTCCGGGGAGTGTGCCGGGCCGAGCCATCGGCGCAATATCTAAAATGGGTTTGTTTGCAGTCTCTGATAATAATTTTTAAACATTCAACGCATTCTTGAATAAACGGAGAGGGGAAGATGGCGCTAAGTGATTTACTGCAACAAGCCTGCTTTCAGGCGAAAAAATTAAAATCCACCGTATTGCCCTCTGACTATCCGGCATGGGTAATCTTCTTTAGCGTCAGCGATGGCCAATCACGCGCGCATATGCATATTTCTCGCGGTACCAGCTTCGATCTCGCGTGGCTGGCGGGGGCCAGGGCGCTGCAGGAGTGGCGTAAAAAACAGGACCGCGAACCGCAGTGGCTGCGGGTTGACGTCGTGGACAGCGTGGAAAAGCTCAGCTGGCAATCCCTCAATGAAAAATTCATGGTCACCAAGCGTAACTATTTTCGCTTTGGCCTCGCGTTTGACCCGCAGTTTAATTGCGCAATGCTCGAGCAGGAAATTGCCGGCAACGCGCTGCTCTACGATGGCGATAACGGCGTCGTGGCGCCGAATAGCGTCAATCTGGAAAACTACGCCCGGCGGCGGTTTAAACAGACGCTTAGCTGGCCGCAGGATCCGCAGCAGCCGCTCTGGCGCTTTAAAACTCAGGGGATCTTCTGCGATCGTTTTGGGACAAAAGTGATGGAACAGAGCGGGCGAGGTTCCGGCTATCGCGTTATCGGGGAAAACTGGCAGGACGAGTGCCTCGCCGAGGTGATTAAAAAAGGCACCGATTATCTGGCCCGTCAGGTAAAGCAAGACGGCCTCTACCATTACGGCTGGTTTCCCTGTTTCGACCGCCCGGTCCGATCCTATAACGCGCTGCGCCACGCCAGCTCCACCTATTCGCTGATTGAGGGCTGGGAAGCGACCCGTCAGCCGTCGGTTCGTCAGGCGATAGACCGCGCGATTGCGTACCTGGTTAACACGCTGATTGAAGTACGGACGCTGGACGATGGACGCGAGGCGGCGTTTCTCTGCGACGTGGGCGATGAGATCAAGCTCGGCGGTAACGCGGTAAGTATCCTGGCGCTGGTGAAATACACCGAAACGACCGGAGACCGGCAATATCTGCCGCTGATGGCGCAGCTGGCGACAGGCATCGCCTTTATGCAGGATCCGCTCAGCGGCCAGTTTGTTCACGTATTGAATAGCCACGATCTGTCGCTGAAAGCCAAATTCCGCATCATTTATTACGATGGCGAAGCGGCTTTTGCTCTTATGCGCCTGTACGGCCTGACTAAAGCGCCGCAGTGGCTGGAGATGGTGGAAAAAGCCTTCGCCTATTTCATTAAAAATAAGCACTGGCAGCACCATGACCACTGGCTGAGCTACTGCGTTAATGAGTTAACCCGCTTTCGCCCGGAAGAGAAGTACTTTCGCTTTGGCCTGAACAACGTGCGCGATCATCTTGATTTTGTGCTGCATCGCGTCACCACCTATCCCACGCTGCTGGAATTAATGATGGCGGCATCTGAGATGGTGACCCGTCTGGACGCCTCGCCCGAGCATCGCCATCTGCTGGCGGATTTTGACCAGCAGAAGTTCTGGCAGGCGCTGGAAGTTCGGGCGCGCTATTTGCTGAACGGCTTCTTCTGGCCTGAGCTGGCGATGTTTTTTAAAAATCCCGCACGGATCGTCAACAGCTTCTTTATTCGCCACCACAGCTACCGCGTGCGTATCGATGACGTCGAGCACTACCTTTCCGGCTTTATCGCCTATCAGAAATACCATTTAGCGGCAAAAAAGCCGCTGCTCCCGCAGGACGACGCGCCGCCGTCGAATAACGCGATCCCCGTTTTTCTGCTGGAGACGCTGCGCGACGTCGGCAACGGTATTGAGGTGGCGGCCATGCGGCGGGCGAAGCTCTTTACCGAACATTTGCGCACCGTGCCCTGGATAGTTACCGCGACGTGGAATCCCGAATTGTCCAGAGCGGTGCGGGCGCTGAAAGCGCGCGGCGCGCTGCCCGAAGAGGTGCCGGTTTATAACCTCTATGAGTGGCTCAGCGATTGCTTTGAGATGAACGCGATCGCTGCGCTGGCGCCGCTGGTGGGCAATATCGAGCTCAGGCATGCCGTCAATCCCGGCGCGGATGTCGCGGTGGGTAAACACAACTTCCTGCTGCGTCCGCAGGGGAGAATCATCGAAGACTATATTGATAGCGCCGGCAATATTCTGCTGCGCAAAAGCTTTGACGAGAAAAAGGGCAACGTGCAGCTAAGCCATCTTGAAATTGCCCTGGCGGGCGGTGAAGTCAAACGCTTTGCTCAGGAAGAGGCGTTTTATGCGTGGATGCTGGAAACCCGGCTGGCGGAAAAAGGGCGCTGGCATTTTATCGTCGATAAAAATAAAACGTGGAAAAGCTTCGTCTGCTCGCGGCCCGCACAGCGCATGGCGTGTACGCTGAGCGCGATTATTCACTCCCATCATCAGCTGTCTAACGGCGCGCTGAAAAGCTCCTACCGGCATATCCTCGAACAGCCGGAGCTTGTCGATCGGCTGATTGTCCTCACCGATGAGCAGTGGCAGGACCTGCAGCTGGAGGGTTTCCCGGCCGCGCGGATGGCGGTGATCCCCAATCATCTCGATAACGGCAATATTCCGGCGAACCCGCAGAAAGCGCCGTCGCAGACGGTCATTTATCTGGCACGCTACTCGGAAGAGAAGCAGCATGCCTTGCTGCTGAACGCCTTTCGTAAAGTGCTGACGGCGATCCCCGATGCGCAGCTGCACACCTACGGGGTCGGGCCGCTGCGGCGCAGCTTAAGCGCGCGGGTGGCGGAGTGGGGGCTGGAGAAGGCGATCCATATCAACGGTTTCACCTCCGACATCGCGCAGGCGCATAAAACGGCCTGCTGCACGGTACTTTGTTCGACTCAGGAGGGGCAGTCTCTCTCCGCCGTGGAGGCGATGGCCTACGGTACGCCGCTGATTAGCTTTGCCATTAAGTACGGCCCGCGCGACATCCTGCAGGACAGGGAGGCGGGGATTCTGGTGCCCTGCGGCGATGAGGAGGCCCTGGCGGCGGCGCTGATCGCCGTTATCTCCGACAAGTCGCTGCAGCAAAGTATGCAGCAGGCCGCGCTGCGCAACGCCCAGCGCTACTACGGCAGCGCTATCGCCGGACGCTGGGCGGCATGGCTGCAGACAAGCGAGCGTCAGTTGGATGCCGGCGCGGAGCGCGGAAACGGGCTGGAAAAAAAGCGTCCTCGGGCGGTTAACGTTGGCTAACCGTCAGCGCCTTTTTTATTCCCGCGGCCCTCAGGCGTGGCGATGAGACGAGTCATCGCACTCCTGCTGGCATCCTGCTGCTGTTCGCCGCTGCTGGCGCGCGATGTGGTGCAGGTTTCCCGCTGCGTTCCCGGCTCTTTGCTTCATGCGCATCGCCTGGAAAAAGCGCACATCGTGGATGACTTTCATATTTACTACAGCCTGCAGGGTAGGGACGCCCTGCAATATCCGCAGGATAGTACCGGCGACGGCGTGCCGGATGTCGTGAAAGACATTGCGAGCCAGCTCCAGGCTGCGAAATATCTCTATACCTCGCTGCTGGGCCTGCGCTCGCCGCTGCAGCAGAAAATTTATCGCCAGGCCCGACAGATCAACATCTACCTGCTGACGCTCCCCAAAGGTCACGGCCTGGCCTTCGATCGGGTGGCGGCAGAAACCATGGGTGACGGAACGGCGCTGCCCTGCGGCTTAAAAATTGTCCTTAACGCCGCGCTGCGGCCGGCGCGCAACATTACGCCAGCGCATGAATTATTCCATTTGTATCAATACGGCTACGGGGTTTTTAAACAGAAATGGTACCTGGAAGGTATGGCGCGCTGGATGGAAAATGCCTTCAGACCCGCGCAGGAAAGAGTCGTGCCTTCACCCGGGGAGGTTACCTGCGAGAGTAACGTTTCTCGCGGCTATAGCGCGGCCACCTTTTGGGCCAGCTATGCGCAGCAGGCGTTTGCCGCCACGCTAGTGCCGGATAACGCGCTGGCGTATCGCTATGTCGACGGCAGCCCGGTGTTTCAAACCCGGACGGTGCCCGGCGGCGCGATGCTGGCGCCTTTTTTTCAGCAGCTTGCGCTCAGCAGCCGGCGCATTTCTGGTGAAATGAAGCTGCCCAATATCCGCTGGAGTGAACAGCAGCAGCGCGACGGGCGGTACAGTCGCCTGATTTGCCAGGCGTTATCCGCGACGGCGCAGAATAAAAAATAAGCGGTATGCATACTCATTCTGCTGGCTGCGCGGGCCCGGATTTTGAATAAAGCCTGTTCATCTTTTCCGGCAGATCAATAATATCCGTCAGGATGCCGCGCGATAAATGGATATAGCCGTCACTCTTCAGCTTCGATAATACCCGCATGATGCCGCTGCGGGACAAAAAAGAGTGGTCCATAATATAATTCACGGCAGTGATGTTGTTTTTAATTACATTTGGTTCATCAATAAGTTCGAGAAGATGGCTACGTATAATTTCGTATGCGGAGAGTTGTGATATCGTCATGCAATGAGCATAGACTTTGGCCGAACTATAATCCTGCAGCATCGCCAGCGATTGCCAGAGATGATATTTGACGACCTGCTCATGAAAAAAACGTTGTGGAATCAAAAGTAAGCGCGATGTTTCTTTCGTTTTAACATACAGATGGCGGGTATATGCCAGCTGGCAGCTGGCGCCAAAAATAAACGGTGCGCTTTCAGCATTAAGGATCATCCCATCGCTTATGCGGTTTAACGCCACGCTCCCGTCGAATAAAATGAGGCACTGTCTTTCACCATTCCGCGTCAGGCTGATGTTGCGTTTTTTGCTAATGGTGCAGGGCGTATGCTCTTTAGCGATTATCTCAATCAATTTTTCAATATGATCGGTGGGTTTCACGACTTTGCTTAAAATTTCATCGCGGAGCAGCGAGTGATTATTCCTCTTCATTGTTACCCTTTTAAAACAATGAGTTGAAAATATTATTGAATGGATGTTGTACGCGTCTAATAATCAATAATATGCTTTCTGTTGGCAACTTATCGAACATTGCCAGGATTATTTTCCTGCTATAAATTACGATTTGTAATCTAAAACCTGTAATTCATATTAGTCAATATAAATTGATTTTTTTTATTGTTTTTTTAAGCCAGGTAGATCTTTTTTTGCGGCTGGTCTTTTTGCGCAAAAAGTCACGTTATTGCGCTTGAGGAATTTCTCGCTTCGTTTTTGATTTTTTAACGCGATAATAAGCGGAGTGAGTCAGGTAGGTATATGTGTTTATTAAATAAAAAAGCGCGGCGTTTATTTTTTATCCTATTTGCCGCATACGCGGCGGCAAGGAGGAGATGAAAATAGCCAACGGGGTTTTAAACCTGGCGGTATCCAGGCGTAAAACCCACAAATGACTAGTTGCGCAATCGAGGGGCCTGCAGCTGCTGGCGAATGGTTCTGGCCAGTTCGTCCAGCGACGGCTGTTCAGGATGTTCGTCGCTGGGCTCGCTGCTCAGCTGCGCTTCTGCGAGATAAGTGTGAATCGGCTGGCCATCATCGTCTTCCATCACCACATGATACCAGGGCGCAAGGCGCAGTTCGTCGTTAGCGGCGATTTCATCCTCTTCCGGCTCCGTGAGCGAGTACTCGGGATCGACATCGACGATCACGCCCAGGTAGCCCAAAAGCGTGTGGCGAACTTGTTGGCCGATACCGAATTTGCTGGCTATCATAAGCACCTCCTGGGAGACATGATTACCTGCTATATGCGGGCCGATTCTCCACTTTTCAAGTTACATGATGCGGCAAGCAAACCCTTTCAGATACAGCCCTTCGGGGTAGGTTGCTATCACCGGGTGGTCGGCAGCCTGGCGGAACTGTTCTATAAATTGTACATCACGTCCGGCATCCAGGGCGGCATCGGCAATGATTTTCTGAAATAAATCGGTGGTCATCAGGCCGGAGCAGGAGAAGGTCAGCAGGACGCCGCCGGGATTCAGGAGCTGAATCGCCAGCATGTTGATGTCCTTATAGCCGCGGCAGGCGCCCATCAGCTGGCTTTTGTTTTCAACAAACTTCGGTGGATCCATCACAATCACGTCAAACTTTTCGCCGGCGTCGCGATATTTCCGCAGCAGCTTGAAGACGTCGTCGCGGATGAACTCCGCTTTAGACAGATCCAGCTTGTTCAGCTCAACGTTCTGCTTTGCGACGTCCAGCGCCTCCTGCGAGGTGTCAACGCTGACAACCTGACGGCAGCCGCCCATCAGCGCGGAGATGGCAAAACCGCCGGTATAGGAGAAGCAGTTCAGCACGCGCTTATCGGCGACGTATCGACGGGTCGCCAGGCGGCTGTCGCGCTGGTCAAGGTAATAGCCGGTTTTGTGACCGCCCTGAATGTCTACCAGCAGCTGCATACCGTGCTCGGTAATCGGCAGCAGGGCAGGCGGCAGTTCGCCGACAACCGGCCCCTGCGCCAGCTCCAGCCCCTCTTTTTTACGCACCGCGACGTCGCTACGATCGTAGATAGCGCAGTTCGGAAACAGCGTTTGCAGCGCGCTGACAATCGACGCCCGCTGGTATTCGGCACCGGCGCTCAGCAGCTGCAGTACAAAAAAGTCGCCAAAACGATCGATGGTCACGCCCGGCAGGCCGTCGGACTCACCGGCTATCAGGCGATAGCTATCGAGCCCGTCGCGGGCCGCCAGCCACTCGCGCCAGGTTTGCGCCTGCTGCAGGCGACGTTCGAAAAAGGCGTTATCAATGGCTTCATTGCGATCGAAGCTCCAGACGCGGGCGCGGATCTGTGAAGACGGCGAATAGGCGCCGCGGGCCAGCCATTTTCCCTGAGAATCAACGATATCGATGGTCTCACCTGAACGGGCTTTACCTTCCATCCGGGCGACGGCGCCGGAGAAGATCCAAGGATGGCGACGCAGCAGGGATTTCTCGCGTCCTTTGGTTAACACTAAGCGGGGGAAAATGGAGTCTGTCATGGGGCTACCTTTAAGCAACGGGAATGTCGGCACCGAAAAAATGGCGCGTAGGTTAGCACAAGTGGCTGAGGCAAGCACCATTCCACCGGTATCGACAAGTGAGCGTTTCGGCACAAAACGCAGGCGCTTTGGCACAATAAAAAACATGCCGGGATCTTACAGTATTTCCTCACCTTACGGAGGAAAATACGATGAAAACAGGATTGAAGGTCGCAGCCGCGATGATGGTTATTATGAGTGGGACGGTGATTGCCGCGCCGTTTAGCGTCAGCAGCGCGGATATGCGCGACGGCCAGACGCTGGCGCAGACGCACTGGTTTGGCGGTTTTGGCTGCACCGGCGGCAATATCTCACCGCAGATCGCCTGGAAAAATGCTCCGGCGGGTACCCGCAGTTTCGCGGTGACCGCTTACGATCCGGATGCGCCGACCGGGAGCGGCTGGTGGCACTGGACGGTGGTGAATATTGCCCAACAGGTGACTGGCTTAGCCGCTGGCGCCGGAGACAAAAATAACGCTAAACTGCCCGCCGGGGCGATACAGGGGCGCAATGACTTTGGCTATGCGGGTTTTGGCGGCGCGTGTCCGCCCGCCGGAGATAAACCGCATCGCTACCGCTTTACGGTATGGGCGCTTGATACCCCGACGTTGCCCATTGATGGCGAGGCCAGCGGGGCGTTAGTCGGATTTATGTTACACAGCCACGCTATCGCCAGCGCGCAGTTAACGGCGCTGGCAGGAAGATAATAAAAAGGGCGGCATGATGCGGAACATCCATTTTCACCATAACGCGTTAACGGCGGCGGAAATCACTACCCGTCGTTTATGCAAACTGCACCGCGTCACGCTGTTCTCGCCCGCGATCTGCCGGGTAAACCGCGGCAGTAAGGTCATTGTGCAGGGTGCCAGCGAGATGCTGGCAACGCCGCAGCAGCTGATTATTTTGCCCGCCGAGGTTGAGCTCGAGGTGATTAATCAGCCGGAAAACGGGCTTTTTTGCTCCGACCTGCTCTCTCTCACGCCGGAACTGCTGGCGGATTTTAAGCACCGCTATATGAGCGAGCCGCAGACCGGTCGTCTGACGTCGCTTTGCGCGCCGCTGGCGCCGGAAATGTCGTTTATGTGGCAAAGCGTCCTGCGGGCGGTACGGGAGGGGCTCAGCGCCGAGCTGCAGCACCATCAGGCGATGGGATTGCTGCTGGCGCTGTATCAGGCTGGCTACGCCGGGCCGCTGCTCAACGAGCGGCGCGAGGACATAACCGGTCAGGTCAGGCAAATTATTATGCTGTCGCCTGCTGAAGCGTGGAGCGTGGCGAAAGTGGCTAAAATGCTCTTTCTTGGCGAATCGACGCTGCGCCGTCGTTTGCAGCAGGAGTCCCGGAGCTTCCGCCAGATCGTGGAAGAGGTCCGTATGGCCTACGCGCTGGGGCAATTACAGTCGACGTCGCGACCCATTGGCGACATCGCGCAAAGCAGCGGCTACCTGTCAGGCTCGCGCTTTAGCGCCCGTTTTCGTCAGCACTATGGATTATTACCTAAGCATGTACGCTGACGGAATTTGCTATCCTCTGTATTGAGTCATTGGCCGAAAAGGGGGGAACATGGCAACGGTTTGCACGATGGCGTGGGTATACGGCTCCGTTCAGGGCGTCGGGTTTCGCTATTCGACCCAGCGCGAGGCGCTGCAGCTGGGATTAACGGGATACGCGCGCAATCTCGACGACGGCGGCGTGGAGGTTCTGGCCTGCGGAGAACCGGACCAGGTGGAGAAACTTATTGCCTGGCTGAAGGCCGGTGGGCCGCGCAGCGCGCGGGTGGACAGGGTTCTGACCGAGCCCCATCAGCCCACCAGAGAGTGGCAGAAATTCGCCATTTTGTATTAGATGCATTTAACCGGTTTAGGCAGTCCGGCGATTTTTGTCGCCTGCTTAGCCGGGCCTTTCGGGAACAGGCGGTAGAGGTAGCGGCTGTTGCCTTTCTCTTCGCCAAACTTGTTCGCCATGGCCTTCACCAGCATACGAATCGCCGGTGAGGTGTTAAATTCCAGATAAAAGTCGCGCACAAAGCGCACCACTTCCCAATGCTCAACGGACAGGCTGATGCCCTCCTGCTCAGCGATAACGGCCGCCATCGCTTCGTTCCACAGGGTTGTGTCCTTCAGATAGCCTTCGCTATCGGTCTCTATTTCATTGCCTTCAAAGATAAACATGATTCTTCACATACCGCTGAAAATGGCGGCAGTGTAGCAAAAAATAAGGCCCCGCATAAGCGGGGCCTGAGTACAGACGGGGAGAGGATTAGTCTCTGCTGGCGAAGCCAAGGATGCTCAGCAGGCTGACGAAGATGTTGTACAGCGAGACGTACAGGCTAACGGTCGCGCGGATGTAGTTGGTTTCACCGCCGCGGATGATATTGCTGGTCTCAAACAGAATGGCGCCTGAAGAGATCAGGATAAACACCGCGCTAATCGCCAGATGCAGAGCCGGCAGCTGCAGGAAAATGTTAGCAACCATACCGATAAGCACGACCACCACGCCCGCCATCAGCATTCCGCCGAGGAAGGACATATCTTTACGGGTGGTCAGCACGTAGGCCGAGCAGCAGAAGAACACCAGCGCGGTACCGCCCAGCGCCAGGCCAATCAGATCGCCCATACCCGCAGACAGGTAGGCGTTAAGCATTGGCCCCAGGATGTAGCCCAGAAAACCGGTAAAGGCGAACGCGGAAATGATACCCGTTGGCTTATTCGCGGTTTTATAGGTCAGGAACATCAGGCCGTACATACCGACCAGCGTCAGAATCAGACCCGGAGAAGGCAGCATCAGCACCGTGCTGGCCGTCGCCGTAATAGCGGAAAATGCCAGCGTCAGGCTAAGCAGGAAATAGGTGTTCCGCAGAACTTTGTGCGTGCTAAGTAGCGATGAACGGTCTCGCGACGATGTAATTATACGATCCATGAGTCACTCTCTTATGACAGATGTAATTAATAACGAAGCATAAAAAAAACAGGGCCTAAGCCCTAATGCTTTTACCCATCTTTACTCAAAGTCAGCGGGCTGAATGCAGCACATTATTCCAGGAAAATCGGGATAAGTGGCATTTTTATTTGTTCGCCTTCCGGAGTCAGATCGAAATCTGATAACTCACTGAAAAATATTGCGTTATAGCCATTCTGCGACTAACTCTGGAGAGGGTACTCACGAAGCGTAACAAAGGCAAGGGATATGAAAACACAAAAATATAATCACATCACACGCGTACTGGTGGCCGTCGGTCTGTTCTCCATGGTCATCCCGGCGCTGGCCGCTCAGGTACCGCCGGGAACGGCGTTGGCCGAAAAGCAAGAACTGGTCAGAAATAACGGCAGCGAACCGTCGTCGCTGGATCCGCATAAAGTGGAAAGCGACGTTGAAAACAACATTATCAGCGATCTTTTTGAAGGGCTGGTCAGCGTATCGCCAGCAGGAGAGATTGAGCCCCGGCTGGCGGAGAAGTGGGAGAATAAGGACAACACCGTCTGGACGTTCCACCTGCGTCCCGGTGTGACCTGGTCCGACGGTACGGCGATTACGGCGCAGGATATTGTCTGGAGCTGGCAGCGTCTGGTGTCGCCGCTCACGGCGTCGCCTTACGCGAGCTATCCCGGCAATATGCATATCGTCAACGGGGCGGAGATCGCGCAGGGGCAAAAAGCGCCCGAGACGCTGGGCGTCAAAGCGGTAGATGATGCCACCCTTGAGGTCACCTTAACTCAGCCGAATGCGGCGTTTTTGGCGATGCTGGCGCACCCGTCTTTGGTTCCGCTCGATAAAGTGCTGATATCGCGCTACGGCGACAAATGGACCAAACCGGAGCATATCGTAACCAGCGGGCCCTATAAGCTGTCGCAGTGGGTGGTGAATGAGCGCATTGTGGCCGAGCGCAATCCGCGCTACTGGGATAACGCGCATACGGTCATCAATAAGGTGACGTACCTGCCGATAAGCTTTGAAACCGCCGACGTCAACCGCTATAAGGCGGGAGAGATCGATATTGTGTATACGGTACCGATTAATCAGTTTGCCCAGCTCAAAAAAACCATGGGCGATCAGCTGGATGTTTCGCCGCAGCTGGCCACCTATTATTACGAATTCAACACCACCCGGCCGCCGTTTAACGACCCGCGCGTACGGCGGGCGCTGAATATGGCCCTCGATAAAGACATTATCGCGGAGAAGGTGCTGGGGCAGGGGCAGCGTCCGGCCTGGCTTATCAGCCAGCCTGACATCGGCGGGGTGAAGCTGCACAATCCCGAGTACGCCAGCTGGCCGCGCGAGAAGCGTATCGCCGAGGCGAAAAAGCTATTGAGCGAAGCCGGGTATAATGAGACCCATCCGCTGGTCTTTAATCTGCTCTATAACACGTCCGAATCTCACCAGCGAATTGCCATCGCCGCCAGCTCAATGTGGAAAAAGAACCTTGGCGTTGAGGCGAAGCTGCAAAACCAGGAGTGGAAGACCATGCTCGACGCCATGCATACGCATAATTTTGACGCCGTGCGCTACGCGTGGATAGCCGACTATGACGACGCCGCGACGTTTCTCAATAACTTCCGCACCGGCGACAGTGAAAATACCAGCCAGTACAGCAACCCGGCCTACGATGAGGCGCTGCGCAATGCGGCAAAAGCCTCTGACTCGACGGCACGGGGAAAGTTCTACCAGCAGGCGGAGGATCTGTTAGGTCAGGATGTCCCGGCCATTCCGGTCTATCACTACGTGCGCACCCATCTGGTCAAGCCATGGGTAGGGGGATTTACGCCGGATAAGCTGGGGTATTACTACACCAAAGATATGTACATCAAAAAACATTAACGCGAAGAGGGCGGCTTGCGCTGAAAATCTGCGCAAACTGCCTGAATTTCAGACGAATAACGCGTTTTTGTTTAATTTTAAGGCAGTTGAATAAATTGGTGCTTTACAGCCTGAACAGAGGTGTTTATAGTGCGCCTCATTGGAAGCGTGGCCGAGCGGTTGAAGGCACCGGTCTTGAAAACCGGCGACCCGAAAGGGTTCTAGAGTTCGAATCTCTACGCTTCCGCCAAATTATAAATAAAATCAATAGCTTGAAGAATGGTTTTGATTTTATAGTTCATAAAGTGATGTAAAAAAGCCCGTTTATACGGGCTTTTTTACATCTAAAGTCCGTCATTTGCTCAATAAATATCCTTTCACTAGCAATGCCCCCTTTTCAGGTAAGAGGCATTGTTGTAAGTCGATACCTATGGCAAAGATACTTTGTTATTCGTGCCCATCAGTATGCTACTTTGTGATGGTAAAAATTTCCCTTTATTTTCATCTCTTCCTTGTAATAATATTTTTGCATCATCTTTATTATAGTCACGAACGGCTTTAGCTGATAACTCACCGATAATAGTGTCAGATGAGCGTAGCCGGTTAATAATAAGAACACACTTTGTGTCATTAAAGTCGGACATCATGTTTTGATCTCCTTCGCTATCGCCAGCAACTAATATTGGTCCTGTATCTTTGTAATGTTGTTGTATAAATTTCTTTATGGTTTCAGTTTTACCTTTACCTTGCGTCTGGGGATAGTATGGATCGAGGCTGTGAGTCAATCTACCTTCTTTATCATATAAGGGATGCATTGCATAGACATGAGACTCAGGAACAGAAAAACCATATTTTCCTGTAGTAACGATGCTTTTTATCACATCTAAAGCAGAAGCGGAAATGACATAAACATCAACTCCTGCCTGCTGTAGGTTTTTATATAATGTCTGCATTTCTGGGATCAGCCTGAATCCGTTTTTCCATGTTACTGATACGATACCAGCTCGGCCTGCCATATCTGCTGGGCTTACCCATGTCACCTTTCCGATAGGCTGGTTATTTTGCCACTCAATAGTATCGTGCACTAAATCAGCTACTTCTTTTTTGGACATGCCAGAAAAAAGATACGTCACCCATGGATAAGATACTTCATGGTCGAATGACCCACCTATTGCATCATATAAATATCTCATTTTCACTATAAAATTCATATAATTAGAATTTTTTTTAATTTCATCAAGCGTTTTATTACCCGCAAATCCGCTGTAATTATTGTATAGCCATGTGTAGCTATCAATAATGTTTTGACCAATGAGGTTTATATTAACCGGTTGATGATTTTTATTATTATAATCCGAGTTAAAGTTTGAAGGCGGTATATCTTTGTAAATTATCTCTTTCAATATCTCAGGTTTCATAGAAAATTTAAGGTTTTCTAGTTGATAGATAAGCGTTGCCTCTTCGATATCCAGAAAAGCTGTTGTGTTGTCAAAATCAAAAACAGCATATAAAGAATGCGCTGGCTTCTGCTTTGCTTCTTGAATGAGCCTGTCAATTTTTCTTGAGTTGAACTCGTCCCAATTGCCGATAACTATTTGCTTTTTTTGGGGAATCGCAGTTTCTAAATTTTGTGACACTTGATTTGTGTTACTGGCACTGGCCGTTGTTCCATATACTCCAAAAAATGCGGATAGTAGTGCATATATTATTGTCATTTTCATGATTTATTCCTTTTTTAGGGTGCATTACCATCTGTAGCAAAAAGTAAAAGCTAGCTATATCAAAAATTGGCACCCTGATCATGAATGTGATGGTTATCATATTTTATGAATATATGAAAATGGTGAGGGAGTAAGCCAGAATTATCTACAGAGAAATGTTTAGTATGACAAGGTAGCAGGCCCAAAACAGTTCGAACTATCTCCGAGTGTTATTTTAATGTCACTTATCTATCTACGGCTAGTCCTGATGGTTCTTTTGCTTTCTTCGGCATCGTGCAAGCCTGTCATACAAACCCCGAGCTATTTAATCGCTCGGGTTTTTTTCTTATGTGCCGCTATTCTGTATGCCATTCGGTTGAGTAACCCGCTCTGGCCGTTTGAAGCTGACAGGTGCGGTTCCCTTCGCAAAGTCCCCCTCATGCGCAGTTGAGGGGGGGGGGCTCAGAAGATATTGATGCTGTAGCCGACGATAAACTTCACGTCGTTACGATCGGTTTTATAGTTGCTGTCTGTCGCCCGGAAGAGCGCCGGGAGCAGGGTAAAGGAGAGGCCTTTCGCCATGCCGTCCGCCACCAGATAGCGAGCGGAAAGATCGAACGACACCATGTTCCCGTCGTACTTTCTCGCCGAACCGGTTTTACTGACATCGCTAACCACGTGCCAGCCGTAGGTTCCGGCACCGCCCAGGGTTAACTCCGGTAGATTAAGATCGGCGAAGTTATAACTCACGCCAAAACGAACCGCGCGGGCGCCGGAAACGTTAAAGTCTTCCAGCTGCGACAGCGTCGGCTGATAATCACGCTTATCGGAGTTCGCCCACGGGGTTAAGCGGAAGTTGTAATCTCCGGTGTTCGGGGCGTAGTTCTGACTATAGCCAAGGGACCACACGGTGTTGTCGTGGCTCAGGTTAAAACCAACCCCCACATAATATTCCGTTGCAGGATCTTTAATTTTCGACAGTTCTTCAATGTAGCGCGCACCCTGGTAGAAGAGCTTACTCTGCAGGGAGACATCCTTTGTCAACGTATCGTGACGCTCTACCTGTGCCTGCCAGTTGCGACGGTAGCCTTTACCTTCGCCATAGCCCACGTCAAGCACGGTATTGCCAAAGTTATAGACTGCGCCCACCGTGTGAATGTAATCGATGATTGCACCGGCTTTAATGGTTTTGCCGTTGTCATCGAGTCCGGCGGCGTTGTTCTGGTGCCAGGCCGTGGTCATCGGTTTAAAATCACGGCTCCAGTCGTTCTTGAAGCGGTCGGCCCAGGCGTAGGTCAGCCTCAGTTTGTCGAGGGTCAGGGCACTGTCAAAGCCGCGAAAAGCGTGAGGGTTGAGGCCCCAGCTGCTTTTTACGGTACCGGAGTTAATGGGGGTATAGCCCGCGGCCAGCTTGAAGTTGGTGCCTGCATCGCCAAGGTTGAGCTTGAGTGCGGCAACCGACACGCTCATGTAGGACTTCTCGCACGGGCTGAACTTGCCCGGCTCGCCGCAATCGTAGTCGTAGTAAAGGATCTCCGACTGACCGACGGTATGCCCGAGCTTAATGTTGGCGTTGCCCCAGAAATCAAAGCCAATAACGTCCTGGTAATAGCCTGAAATATAGCTAATCGCCACGTTACCGGTCTGGTTCTGGATCCCGGCTGGACCCAGTCCGTATTTACCGGTCGCGGGGTCTTTTACAGCACGATGACGAATATATAGTGAGGTATTGAGATTTAATTTTCCTTCATCATAAAACGCTTTCTCAAACTGAGAAGGCGCTTCATAATCCGTTTCTTCTTCCGCAAAGGCATCTGCGGCAATAAAAAGAAACAGCGGTGTGCACAGAGAAACTCTGAGTCTATGACTTGTCATTATTATATACCTTATAAAACCATGTATTATAGGGCGAGGGGATGTACTGCTTATTTAAAACTCGTGTTATTTATGAGCTCCGGGATTTGCGCACCATATTTTTCGAGGAGATATTCATTATGTTGTGCGGAATTCGCAATGTTACCGCTCAAAAATACCGGCAGAGATTTATTTTCACTCCCCAGGTTCGCTATGATTTCCGCGAACAGGGTGTGCATAATAAACAGCCCGGTCATTGAGGAAACCGGCGCGAACGGCGTTGCATGCTCCGTAAGGGAAAGCACCGCATCACCGATTGGCACCTGGTTATCAATGGCGACATCCACGCAGTCCCGCAGCTTAAGGCCAGCCTTGTGCTTCGACGGCTGGGTCTCGGCATACAGAAAGCTGGTCAGCGCCAGGGTAAATGCCCCGTGCTGTTTTGCCCAGAGTGCTGCATCGACCGGAGCGGGGTTAATCCCGGAAGTTGAGATAACAATCAGCGCATCTTTACTGGTGATCGAGAATTTCGCCAGATGCTCAGCAATATAGTCATTCTGTTTTTCATAATATGATGAGGCCGCCGCCCCCTGATGTAACATTAAAGGTTCGATAAATATTGGCCGAACCGGGGCGATACCTCCGGCACGATAAAATACATCTTCAGCGAAAATATGTGAGTGGCCACAGCCGAAAATATAAATTACACCTCCCTGGTTAATGATTTTTGCCAGTTCCACGGCGGTGGAAGTGATTTTATGGCTTTGCTGTTGAGTAATGTCGTTAAGTTTTTTCTGGACGATATCTAAATAGCTCTGAATCATTGTCATAACCAGTATCCTGACCATTGTGGTTGGTAGACTCGGTATAACGCTTCCATATAGAAGTAATCTCCCCAGAGATTACATTCATCGATGCCTTTACCGAGGGCATAGGCGTAAACACCGTGTTTAAGTAAGCCTTCGCAGACATCATCATCGCGGGCAGACGCGCCGCGCATTAATGCCAGCAGACATTGACGCGCCAGTTTCTGGTAACCGGCATCCGGAAAGTGCTTATGCGCTTCCAGCAGGCCGCAGATCGCAATCGCCAGCGCGGAGCTGTCTTTCGGGGCGTCCGGATCTGCAGCCAGCAGCAGATCCCAGGCGGGAACGCCGTCCTCCGGCAGGTAGCGGAAGAAATACTCGCAGGCCTGCTGCCACCGTTCGTAGTGGTCGGTTTCGCCGGTGGCCGACCAGTGAAGCGGGATGCCGAGAATGGCCCACGCCTGGCCGCGGGCCCAGCAGGAGTTATCGCTGTAGCCCTGAAAGGTTTTCCCGTACGAAGGCGCACCGCTTGTCTGGTCAAAATAGAAGGTATGGAAAGTGGAGCCGTCTTCGCGAAAAATGTTGTTGATGACCGCCGCATAGTGGCGTTCAGCCACTTCCCGATAACGTGATTCACCGCTGATCTTTGCCGCCACGTGGAGCAGGGGAAGGTTAATCAATGAATCGATAATAAGCCGGTACTCCTGCGGGTCGTTAAGCGTCCCCCAGGCCTGGATAAAACCGGCGCTGTGGTGAAAACGGTTTACCAGCAGATCGGCCGCCGCCAGAATAAGCGGGGTTAGCGCTTCGCGCTCCGTCAGTTTCCAGTACGCGACTGCCGACAGGCTATAAAGGAAGCCGATATCGTGGTGATCGAGAACGTGGTGCGCCGCCAGGCGGGCTTTAAAACTCGCCACGTTGCGTTCAACGCCGTCCAGGTAGGCGCGATCGCCGCTGAACTCCCAGGCCATTGCCTGCATCCCGGTCCAGAATCCGTTGGTCCAGTCGTTATTCTCTTGCAGAACGTAGCGATTATGGATCGTGCAGGCTGAGGGGAATTTCTCGCCGTACAGACCCATGTTACGCGCGATGCGCCGCGCGCACGCCGTCAGCTCATCCCGACAGGTGTCGGGCGTGAGGGCAGGAAAGGGCAGCGGTGTGAGGCGATTCGACAGACTCTCTTTCATGATTTTTCCCTACAGCGTGAATACGCGCTCTTTGTACTGACTCATCAGCATGTCGTTGTATTCTTTACCGCCGGGCAGATTGATGCTGCGCATCACCGGCGGCGCGATACCTTGTTCCAGCAGCATCTCGATGCAGCGGATCACCACGTTATTGATGATGAAGGACGCAGACAGCGATGATACCGGACCGGTCATGATGTTGCCGTTATCCATACTTAGCGTGCAGTCACCGGACGGGCAGCCGTTATCGAGAGTGACATCGGCATAGTCGCGAATGCTCTCGCTCGTTGGCGTCGACTCATCGGCGTAGCGGGTGATAACCACCAGCTTCAGCCCCCTCTCTTTGACCTTGCGTGCCAGCTCAACGTGCAGCGGTTTAGTGCCGGAGTTGGAGATAATCACAAAGCAGTCTGACTCGCGCAGATCGAGCAGCCCGGAGAAGATGTCGCCAATCCCTTTCAGCGAATCAAACCAGCCGGTTGGCCCATAGAACTGGTCAATGGCTTTGGTGTTGACCAGGCCGCCCGCACGACCGGCCAGCTCAACCGCCGCGGCAAACGAGTGCCCGGAGCCAAAGCCGTGAATAATGCCGTTGGCTTTGACGCACTCGGCAAACAGCGCCGCCGCCTGCTCAACTTCAGCGCTCTGAGTAAGAAACACCTGATTCAGCGTCGCTAAAACATGCTGATAATACTGCTGCTGATGTGGTGACATCCCTTATCCCTTATCGGCTTTTAAAAACGTGGTGATACAGGCGTTCGGCTCTTCCGGCGTCATCTGCGCCGTCACCGCCACGCCTTTTTCCAGCAGCGCGTTGATGGCCGCGATCTCAGCATCGTTGACGCTGACCGAGCGTTTGATCTGGCGGCGATCGTCTTTGTTGGACATATTGCCGATATTGAGCTGGGGGAGGGCAATCCCGGCGTTCATCAGCTTCAGCGCCAGCTCCGGGGTCTTCAGCAGGATCAGTACGCGCTGACCGTCGTAATTTCCGGCGAGGATATTGGCGCTGGCTTTCTCAAAAGAGAGAATAGAGGTGTTGCAGCCTTCCGGGGCTGCACTGCGCAGCAGCATTTTCTCTACGTCGTTTGCAGCTACGGCGTCGTCAATCACCATAATACGGTTGGCGTTGAAGTAGCTTACCCAGCGGGTGGCCACCTGGCCGTGGATCAGCCGGTCATCGACACGAATATGCACAATACCTTTCATGATAAGTTCCTTAAATCAATGTGTTACTTAACCGAGAATATTCAGGTTGTAGCCGATAATACCTAAAGCAATCAGGACAAAAATGACCCGAGTCGAGTTCATCTTTTTGAGCCCCAGCAGCCACCAGGTGAACCCCACAACCAGCAGCGGAATAAGCCCGGGCATAATCTGGTCGGCAATGCTCTGCAGCTTGAGCGACACTTCGCCGTAGCTGAATTCGAAATTAAGATTCGCCTTCACCACCGAGGGGATAAGCGCCCCGATAACCGTCAGCCCGAGAATATTGGCTGCGCGGGTAATTTTGTTGAGGCTATTGGTCAAAGACCCCAGCAGGTTGACCCCTTCCTGATACCCTTTGCTGATGCTAAAGCGCATAAACAGCATGCGAACCAGGGCGAACAGTAGCCAGAGAACAAGCCCCACCGGGTTGCCCTGCAGCGCGAGGTACGAAGCGACAGAACCGATAATGGTGGTCGGAATAACAAAGAACAGCGTATCTCCGATGCCCGCCAGCGGCCCCATCAGACCGGTTTTGATCCCGGCAACCGCATCTTTGCCCGCAAGCCCGGTTTGCTCTTCCAGGGCGATGTTCACCCCGAGGATCCCCGGCGCCATGGTGTTGTTGGTATTAAAGAACTGGCTGTGTACCTTCGCCGCGTCCTTCTGCTCTTCGGGTTTTGCGTACTTTTTCTCAAGGAACGGATAGATGCTGTACAGATAGCCCAGACCCTGCATTTTTTCGTAGTTCCAGCCTGACTGACCGAACAGGAACCAGCGCCAGAACACGCGTTTTAATACTTTATTCATCGCCCATTGCTCCATTTGCCGGGGATTCGGTAGTTTGCGTTACCTGTTTTTCTGAGTTGAAGACGTAAAGCGCAATTGCCAGACCCAGCAGCGCGGCGCCCAGCACCGGCACTTTCAGATAGGCCGCCAGGAAAAAGCCCAGAATCAGAAACGAGATGTTCTTCTTAATCGGTAAATAGCGCAGCAGGATGGAGATACCCAGCGCAGGCAGTAGGCCACCGGCGACTTTAAGACCGTTCATGATGGACGCGGGGATCCAGGTCACGACGTCATTAACAAAGGTTGCCCCGAGGATCAGCGCCAACAGCACCGGCAGCATACGCGAGAGCGAAATAGGCACCTGGCCCAGCAGGTTCATCCTGGCCGCCGCCTTCACCTGACCCTCTTCAATCAGCCTGTCGGCCTTATGATGGATAAAGGTGTTGCTGAAGCGGGCGAGGATATCCAGCTGTACCATTAAGAGACCAATCGGCACCGCAATGGTGGCGCCAAACGCCGCGCCCTGGCCGCTGATGATCGCGAAAGTGGTACCCAGCACCGCACCGGTCATGTAGTCCGGGATCGACGCGCCGCCGAAGTTGCCCACGCCCAGTACCAGCAGGTTCAGGGTGCCGCCGACGATAAGCCCGGTGGTCATATCGCCCATAATGAGGCCGGCAAAAAAGCCCGCCATGCTCGGTTTCACTAACCCAAGCGTCGTGTTGTTGCCGTCGTATATCGCCAGCCCTGAATAAAGCGTCAGTAACGCTATCTGCCAGACCGCAATGTGCTCCATTTTTTACTCGTCTCCGTCGTCTGTGTGGGCGGCAAGCGCTGCCTGCTGTAAATGGTAAATACCATCACGCGCCGTAGTTATTATTTCATTCAGCGAGGCTGGCGAGTGACTTTCATCAATTGCCATGGCCATTTCCAGAATTAAATTTAAATTCATCCCAGAGAGCAGGGTGATATTATTCCATAGGTTGTTAGTGACAATAATCTCCATTGCGGAGTTATACGGCGAACCACTTTTTAAATCAGAGAGGATAATAATTTTGGATTTTGCTGCGCTAAGGATGGTGATTTTATCGAGAAGTTCCTGTTTAAATACTGCTATCCCTTTCTCACCATCCAGTTCAACTACATGAAGGTTTGGCTGCGCTCCGAGTATTAATTCTGTGGCCTGTCTGGCACCGCTGGCGAAACCCCCATGTGAGATTAATAATAATTGGTTCATCCTGCCCCCTTATCTGGCGTTCTTATTTCAATATAAAATGATTCTAACCGTTTCCAGGTCTCAATATATTCAATCACCTGACCTTGCTCGTCGTGGGTATAGCGTTTCATCATGATAACGGGCTGGTGAGCCGTGAGCTCAAGGTGCCGCAGGACTTCTGGCGCAGCATCGGTCAGGGCGCAGATGGTCTGCCGATAGGGCATGGTGTACATATCAAGACCATTGTTAACCTTAAAAGCCTCATAAATAGAGCTGAGTGCCGAATTCTTAATCGTCAATTGACTGGCGAAGTAGCGGGCCGGAATATGCGAAATCTGTAATGCATAAGGTTTGTTATTATCAAACTTTAAGCGCGCAATACGATAATATCTTTCATCATCATTTAACCCGAGCTTTTCTTTAATACACGGATCGTTTTCCAGTTCACAGGCGATAATTTTAACCGACTGCATGCCTTTTAAATCGTTATCTGATTCTGAGAAAATAATGTTCTCATTACGTTTGGCTTTCGAAACAAAAGTGCCTTTACCCTGATAGCGAATCAGGTAGCCTTCATTCACCATTTCGTGAATAGCGCGAATAACCGTGGCGGAACTGACGGAGTAACGCTCTTTTAATTCCGACTCACTGTAGAATTTTTCCCCGGGTTTAAAAGTGCCGTTTCTTATTTCATCTAACAGTGCTGCCTTTATCACCTGGTATTTCGTTGACTGTGCAGTTGCTTTCATTGTTTCGCCAGTTTCTGTTTACATTTATTTTATTTCGTAGGCTTACGATACCCGTACCCGATTGTCCGATCAACCTCCCAACCCAACTTAACCGGTTAACCTGTTAAGTTATTTCCTGGACTGTGATGCATTTCGCAATTTCGCCCCGACGGAGGGGGCAGGGGCGAGGAATTTTTGCCGCAGCGGCCGGGCGTGAACGCAAACTGATTGCCGCGCTATTGCGCTGGCGAGCTGAGAAAACGGAGCGCCCGCATTCAACAACCCCGGCCAGTACATCGCGCGGGGTTTTCTTTTTACAGGGCGCCAATGTGGTGCTTGCGTGCCCTAACGCAGCTGCGCGCAGGCTTCGGCAATCCGCTGACAGGCCTGCGTCAGCAGTCCATCTTCTACCGCGTAGGCAATACGTAAATACCCCGGCATGCCGAACGCGGACCCGTGTAACACGGCCACCTGAGTGTGTTCTAACAGCCAGTTCGCCAGCCCACTGTCGTCGCGGAGGGTTTCGCCGGTGGGCGTCACTCGCCCAATGAGCCGCTGGCAGTTGGCAAACACATAGAATGCGCCCTGGGGGATGCCAGCGCTCAGGCCCTCGGTAGCGGCTATCATCCCCAGCACCTGCTGACGGCGTTTATCCAGCGTGTGCAGCCAGCCGTCTAAGAAGTCCGCCGAATGGTTAAGGGCTACGACCGCCGCAGCCTGCGAAATCGCGCTGGGGTTGGAGGTGCTTTGTGATTGCAGGATCTGCATGGCGGCAATGAGCCACTGCGGCCCGCCCGCATAGCCCAGACGCCAGCCGGTCATGGCGTGGCTTTTGGACACGCCGTTCACCGTCAGCGTGCGCGAAACCAGCTGCGGCGCGGCCTGAGCAAACGTGGTGAACGGGGTATTGTCGTAACGCAGCGGCTCATAAATGTCGTCGGCCATCACCAGCACCTGCGGGTAGGCCGCCAGCACGTCTGCCAGCGCGCGCAGCTCCCGTTCGCTGTAAATCGCCCCGGTCGGGTTGCCCGGCGAATTGAGGATCAACCAGCGCGTTGACGGGGTGAGGGCGGCGGCCAGTTGTTCCGGCGTCAGCTTCCAGCCGTGTTGTTCATCGCAGGGCACAATCACCGGTTCGCCGTCGGCCAGAGAGACCATATCCGGGTAAGAGACCCAGTAGGGCGCGGGAATAATCACCTGCTGCCCGGCGTCCAGGGTTGCCAGAAAGGCGTTGAAAATAAGCTGCTTGGCGCCGCTCCCGGCGATGATCTCTTCCGGACGGTAGCGCAGCTGATTGTCGCGAGCGAACTTGGCGGCAATGGCCGCCTTGAGCGCTGCGGTGCCGGAAACGGCGGTATACTTAGTCTGGTGATGCACGATAGCTTCAATGCCCGCATAGCTAATATGGGGCGGGGTAGCAAAATCCAGTTCCCCTTCGCCCAGGTTGATAACCTGCTTGCCTGCGGCTTCCAGTACCCGTACCTGGTCAGAAATGGCCGCGGTCGGAGAAGGCCGTACGGATTGCATACGACGGGCGATTTGACTGTTATTCATAAATCCTCTTTTGTATCTAATGATTCAATTAATACAATTAGGTACCCAACATCAGCAGGAAACTCGCCGTGTCACCGATCTTTATTCTCGATAACAGCTCCGCGCCCGCCCGCTACGGGATTACCGCCAGCCTGTGGGCCAATCGTCTTGGGTTGCCCCTCTGGAGCCTTCGCCCCGACTTCGCCGGGGATGTACCCGATAGCCACCAGCACGTCATTCGTGCAGGGTACTGCGTGACCAGCGGCCTCTGGCGCAGCGATACGCTGCGTGAAGAGGTGCGCGATATCGCCCGCCTGCCGTCATCAGACGCCGTCATTGTGCTGGCGTCCTCGCAGGCGCCGCTTATCGCCGACCTGCCGGGTCAGCGGCTTTACAGCGACGAAAGCCGCCACCGTCTGACGCTCAGCGATGGGCAACACACGCTGTTAGATCTCACCGCCGACCGCTATGGCCGCTGGGATAGCGGCGTGTCGTCGTCTGCCGGCGGGTCCTTGCGCATCGCGCTGATTGGCCGCGAGGCGGACCACCGTCTGGTCTATCCCGCCACGCTCGGCTCGCTGGGCGATGCCGCGGCGTCGCTGGGGCTGAACCTGGAGGTCCATTTCTTTGCGCCGGTCAGCCTGTCCACGGGATTACACGAGCTTCAGGCCTTCCAGGGCGTGGTGCTGCCAGGCGGTTCCTCGATGGCGGCGGTCAACGGACAAATCCGCGTGGCGGAAGAGACCCTGGCCCGCGGGCAGCCAACGCTGGGGCTGTGCCTGGGAATGCAGAGCATGATGACCGCAGCCGTGCGCCGTAGCCCGGGTTTCGAATCGGCCATTCCCGCGGAAGTCGCCCCCGATGAAGCCCTGCACAGCTTTGTTCCCTTTGCCGATGGCCGTCATCGCTGCGGCGTATTCCCTTTTTCCTCCGGGCTTATCCCCGGCGATATCCGCGAAATGCACTACAACCATCGCTACTGCTTTAACCCCGAGTTATTGCCGGCGCTGTCTCCCGGCGGGGTCAGCGTGAGCGCGCAAAGCGACGGTATCGTGGAAGCCGTTTCCCAGCCTGAGCTGCCGTTCTGGCACGGGGTTCAGGGGCATCCGGAACTGATGTCCCGCCCGGATGCGCCCCATCCGCTGTTCGTCGCGTTCCTACAGGCGGCGCTTAACGCGCCAGCGTAACCCCGCTGCGATGGTCGCTGGCAAGCTCCTGCATTACGCGGGTCAGCTCTGCCAGCGCCGCGTCGCCGATCGGTTTTAACGGTGCGCGTACGGTGCCGCCGTTAAAGCCGCGCAGCGCCATCGCCGCTTTCACCAGCTGCGGCTGACCGTGTTTGCGCGCCAGCGCCCGATACGCGTACCACAGCTGATGCAAATCGCGGGCGGTGGCGGCGTCGCCCCGTTCTACGGCGCGGAAGGTATTGACGATCAGCTCCGGCAGCGCGCCGCTGTTGGTCGTGCTGACGCCGTCAAACCCGGCCATCATCGGCCCGAGGAAAGCCAGATCGGAGGCGCAGAACAAACGCAGACGCCCGCGCAGGCGGTTGGCAATCTGATCGATGGCGGTAGGGTTGAGATCGCCCTGTTTGATGCCGACCACGTTCGGGATCTCTGCCAGCCGTTCCAGCAGCGCCGGGGAGAGGGTGATGCCGATGCCCGGCGCGTTGTACACCAGAATGCCGGTTTTGGATAACGGCGCCATCTCATTGAAGTAGCTGACGATCTGTTCGTCAGTGATTTCGCTAACAAAGGGGGCGGTGACCATCGGCAGCCCGCCCAGCTCGCTTGCCAGCTGGGTCAGCTCGCGGGCGTCGCGCGGGTCGGAACTGGCGCTGCACAGCATCACCGCCACGCGGTCGTCCACGCAGCCCATCACCTCATGAAACAGCTCGCGGCGTTCTTCGACGGTCATTACCGGAAACTCACCGTAGGTGCCGCCAATCAGCAGGCCGTCATAGCCCAGATCAATCACGCGTTCGATATTTTCACGCAGCGCCGGGAAGTCGATCGCGCCGCTGGCGGTGAACGGGGTGACGGTGATGTTGAAAATGCCGCGCAGGCGTTCACGGCACTCGTTGATATCTTTCATCTTTCTTTCCTTACAGCAGCGTTAATGGGCGAGCCAGGGAACCCAGCTGGCGATATCCGGTTTCAGTCACCACCACGGTTTCGCTGACGCCGACGGTGAATTGACCGTAGATACGCAGGGCCGGCGGGATGTGGAAGGTCATGCCAGGCTGCAGCTCGGTGGTGACGCCGCTGTACAGGCTGAGAATGCCGCCTTCGCCCCAGTCCGGCGCGAAGGCGATACCGATGGAGTAACCGGTGCGTTTTTTGAAGTTTTCGGTGAATCCGGCGCGGTCGATCACCTTCTGGCAGGCCAGGTGCGGCGCTTCGCAGGTGGCGCCCGGACGAATGGCGTCAAGGGCGGCCTGCAGGGCTTCCTGACAAACTTTTTCCATTTCGATGGCGATAGCGGGCGGACGGCCCAGCCAGGCGGAGCGCATCATCGCGGCGTGGTAGCGATCGTGGGCGGCGGACATCTCCAGAAAGACCGGGTCGTTATCCTGCATCACCCGACGTCGCCACGTGCCGTGCGGCACGCCGCTGCGTGGGCCGGTAGAAACCAGCGGTTCCATGCCGACATACTCGGAACCGGCGGCAATAGCGGCCCCCATCATCGCGGAGACCAGCGCGTTTTCGTCCGCGCCGCTGCCAATCGCCGCCATCCCGGCGCGCATGCCCGCATCCACATAGCGCGCCGCGAGGGCGATTTTTTCCACCTCCGCCGCCGATTTCACCGCGCGCAGCGGTTCGATGACGCCCGCGGTATCGGCGATGGTGCCGAGCTTCGCCTGCAGGGCTTCATAGACGGCAATCGGCAGGAACCAGCCGCGTTTGTCCAGCCCAATGCGTTTGTTGAGCCAGCCGCGCTGTTGCAGCATGCCCACCAGAAAATCCACCGGGTTATCGCCATCCTGGTAGATGGCGGCGTCTGAAATAAAGGTGTTGGCGATAAAGTTAAAGTATTCGAGCTGGCGAATCACAAAGACCGGATCCCCTTCTACCGGCAGCAGCAGCGCCTGAAAGGTGTAATAGCCCGGCGTTTGCTGACCGGTAAGCCAGAAAATGTTTTCCGGGCCGGTCACGATCATTACGTCCACGCCCGCGCGGCTTAAGCGTTCGCGGGTACGCTGAATGCGCTGCGCATATTCGTCGGCGCGAAAGGCGGACTCGCTGCCCTGAATCACATTGTTAACATCTTGCATCATTAAACTCCTGGAGTAAGTTGGCCCGCGCGGCATCGAACTGCACGCCCAGACCGGGAGAGTCGTTAACGGCGACCATGCCATTGCGGTATTCCAGCCCGCTGACGGGATCGTCGGTTAATCCATCGGCGCCATACAGTTCGGCGAATGCCGGTTGCACCACGCGGCACAGCTGGAGCGCGGCGGCGGTGGCGGCATGGCCTTCATTCATCTGGCCAATCATGAACGGCACGTCGGCGAGTCGCAGACGGCCGGCGGCGGCAAGCGTCGGAGCAAGTCCCCCCAGTTTCACCAGCTTGAGATGCCCCCACAGCGCACCTTTGGCGGCGATAAGCCGGGTGATGGCCGCCTCGCTGTTGAGGCTTTCGTCGAGCATGATCGGGATGCCGTAGCCGTACAGTTCAGCAAGCTGGCTATCGTTTGCCGGGCTTAACGGCTGTTCGATATAGCTGAGATTCAGCTCGCGCAGATAAGGGAACGCCGCGTGAGCCTGCGCCAGCGACCACTGGCCGTTCACGTCAATCGCCAGCGAAATCTGCTGACCAAACCGCAGCCTCAGCTTTTGCAGGCGGGCCAGGTCGGTGGCGAAATCCGCTATCCCCGTGCGTAACTTCAGCTGGGTAAAACCGCGATCGACATAGCGCTGCGCCTGCGCCAGCATCTCTGCTTCGCTGCCCCAGAACAGCGTCTGATTGGTGTGCCAGGCGGGCAGGCCAGCTGGCGCCCCCAGCCAGGCGGCGACGCTGACCCCGTTCTGACGCGCCATTAAATCGTGCAACGCCATATCCAGCGCCATGCGCGACGGCGGCAGCAGCGTGCGGTCCTCCTCGTGCAGCGCGGCAAGTTGCGCCGCGGGCTCCTGGCGCCAGTCCCAACCGTTGAGGCGCTGAAGCAGGTTATTCAGCACCTGCTCTTCGCGGTAGCCGTGCAGGTAGCGAATGTTGAGACGCACTTCGCCAATCCCCGTCACGCCACGGTCTTCCAGGCGCAACCAGAGGGTGTCGAGCGCCGTCACCGGGCCGGAGGCGGCGGTATGCAGCGTCACGCCGGCGTAATGCAGGTCTCCCCGAAAGAGCTGCGCTTTCATAAATCGGACGCCGGCGGCAGCATGGCGAGCGCAATATCGAGATAGATATCTGCCGCGGCGATAAATTCATCGACGGGGACGAATTCATCGGGCTTGTGGGCCACGGACAGCGAGCCGGGGCCAATCACCACGCCCTTTGCGCCCAGCGAACGGAAATGCACCAGGTCGCAGCCGCCCTGAAAACCAAACGGGCCGGGCTCGCTCTGTCCGTGACGGCGGCAGGCGGCAAGGCTTTGCTCGACAATGGCTTCGCTGCTGTCGGTTTGCGTCGCGCCGCCGGTGGTGGGCTGCCAGGCGATAATTTCCGCTTCCACGTTTGCCTGCGCGTACGCGTGGTCGAGCAGCTGTTGCAGTTCGGCTTTAACAACCTCTTCGTCTTCCCCCGGTACCATGCGGCGATCGAGCAGCAGCTCGCAGCTGTCTGGCACCACGTTGTCCGCATGGCCGCCGTGGATGCGGGTCACCGTCAGGCTGGCGTTGCCGACCAGATCGTGGCAGCGGCAACGCACCTGCTGGTGGTGGGCCTCTTCGATCAGCCCTAAAAGGCGCGCGGACTGGTAAATGGCGTTAACCCCCAGCTCCGGCGTGCCGGAGTGCGCGGTGACGCCTTTTACCCGCACGCGAGGACGCAAGCTGCCTTTGTGAGCCGAGAAGGTCGCATTCGATGTCGGCTCGCCAATCACCGCGAAATCAATCGCCGGCGGGGTGTCGCGTACGTAGAATTTCGCCCCTTCGCTGGCGACCTCTTCATCGGCGGTGAACACGCCCATCAAGGTGCCGGACCAGCGCTGACGGTTGGCGGCCAGCAGACGCAGGGCTTCAACCATCGCCACCAGCGGGCCTTTGGCATCGCAGGCGCCGCGCCCGTACAGGCGGCCATCGCGTTCGCTGAGGGTGAAGGGATCGCTCGCCCAGCCGCTGCCCGCCGGAACGGTGTCAATATGGGTGTTGAAGGCGAAGCACGGTCCCGGTCCATTGTGCAGGACGGCGATAACGTTGGTCCGCCCCGGCGCGTATTCGCTAAAGGAGAGATCGAACCCGGCGGTCAGCAGCCAGCCTTCCAGACATTCGGCGGCTTCACGCTCATGGCCCGGTGGATTTTCCGTATTGATGGCAACCAGCGTCGCTAAATCCTTTTTCATTCGTGCGCTGTCAACCTGGTAACTGGACATAGGAACTCCGTGATTAATGTAATATTTGCGTCAGGAAGCGCTGCGCGCGCTCGCTGACGTGGCCGGCGAAGAAATCACCGGTGCTGGCGCGATCGATAATTTCGCCGTCTTCCATAAAAAGAATGTTGTTGGCGGCCCGCCGGGCGAAGCCCATCTCGTGGGTCACCACCATGCTGGTCATCCCTTCCGCGCTGAGCTCTGCCATCACTTCCAGCACTTCGCGGATCATCTCCGGGTCGAGAGCTGAGGTGGGTTCGTCGTAGAGCATCAGCTCGGGCTTCATCGCCAGGGCACGGGCAATCGCCACGCGCTGCTGCTGGCCGCCGGAGAGCTCGTCCGGAAAGTGGTCTGCGCGTTCGTTGATGCGCACCTTCGCCAGCAGGTTGTCCGCCAGCGTGCGGGCATCAATGCGGTTCATCCCCAGCACCGTCATTGGGGCCAGCATGATGTTTTCCGCCGCCGTCAGGTGCGAGAACAGCTCGTAGTTCTGGAACACCATGCCAATACGCTGGCGCAGTTTGTGCACCGGCACTTCGCCCCGGCTGATGTGCTGGCTGGCGAAAAAGACGTCGCCGCTGTCGGCAGGTGAGAGCATGTTGACGCAGCGTAGCAGGGTGGATTTTCCCGAGCCCGATGGCCCAATCAGCACCACGGTTTCCCCGCGCTGCACCTCAAGTGAGCAGTTCTTGAGCACGGTCTGGCGACCAAAAGTCTTATCAATGCCGATCATCTCCAGCAGCGGTTTCTCGCTCATGGTTCCTCCCGGGCGATTTTCGGTAATTTAAACAGGCGGGTCAGTCGCTTCTGGCTCTTGCTGCGCCGCTGTTTTGGATCCAGTACGCTTTCAAGCCACGACTGGAAGATCATGAACAGGCTGGTGAGCAGCAGGTAATAGAGACCGGCGGCGCAAAGCGCTTCGAAGTAGCGGAAGCTGGCGCTGGCGGTCTGGTTGGCGACCAGCAGCAGCTCCTGAACGGCGATAACCGACACCAGCGCGCTCGATTTCAGCATGCTGATCATCTGGTTACCCATCGGCGGCAGAACGATGCGTGCGGCCTGAGGCAGCACGATTTTTCGCATGATCTGCCCGTGGGTCATCCCGAGCGCCATGCCGGCGGTGCGCTGGCCGCTTTTTACGGCCTGCAGGCCAGAGCGCAGAATTTCCGCCATGTAGGCGCCTTCATTAAGCGAAAGCGCCAGCACTGCACAGGTAAACGCGGAGAAGCGTAAGCCGAAGCCTGGCAGCACGTTGTAGACAAAGATTATCTGGAACAGCACTGGCGTCCCGCGAAACAGCCACAGGTAGAAAAAGGCCAGCCCTCTCCCGGCGCGAAACGGCGCTTCCTGCAACAGCGCCAACACCAGGCCCAGCACCACGCCACACAACAGTGAGCAGAGGGTAATCAGTAGCGTCATCCACGCACCCTGAACAAACTCGGGTGAGAGGAAGTACTGCCACATTAGTTCGATCGACATAGCTTTCTCCGGTTAATGGCAAAACGGTTTAGAAAAGGGCAACGGAGTCAGGGAAGTTCCATTTCTCAATCAATTGCTTATAGGTGCCATTTTTGACGAGACCCTGGAGACCTTTCTCCAGCAGGGCCCGGGTTTCGGTGTCGCCTTTACGCACGGCAAACGCGATATGGGTATCCGCTTCGAATTCGTCGCCAACCGCGGCAAACATGCCCGCTTTTTCGGTTAACAGGGCGACGGTCCCCGGCGTGGAGAGGAACTCGGCATCGGCGCGGCCCTGGGCGACGGCGACGGCGGAGTCGGTGGCGGCGGGGAAGGTCATGACGTTAATGGCCGGTTTTTTGGCGTCCAGGCAGCGCTGGTTGTCTGCCCGGGCCTGGCTCTCTTCGATCCCGCCGAGCGTCACGGCGATGTTTTTGCCGCAGAGGCTCAGGTCGCGTCCGGTGATTTTTGCCGGGTTACCTTTGCTCACCACCACGCGGCTGCCGATTTTCAGATATGGCACGAAGTCGACCTGCGCGGCACGGGTCGGGTTGACGTACATGGCGGAGTTGATGATATCGAGACGTTTCCCCTGCAGCGCTGGGATAAGCCCTTTGAACTCCATCGGCATCGGCGCAGGCGTCAGCCGGATCTCTTTGCTTAGCGCGTTAATCAGGTCGATATCGAAGCCGGTGAGCTTGCCCTCTTTCACGAACTCAAAAGGCATAAACGTCGCCGCCGTGCCGTAGGTCAGCTTGCCCGGGGCGATGGTTTCCACCGCTGCATGGCTTACCAGCGGAAGTGCGGTCAGCGCGAACATCAAGGTACGCACGCGGCGAAACAGTAAAGAATTGCTGGACATAGTCGTCTCCTGGTTAAGATTTAAATTGAATTTATTGAGTCAATAAATACAATCAAGCGTGTGAAAAAATGTCTCATCCTGGTGCGTATTGCACGCTAATCGTGCAGTCCTTGCTTTGTTTTGCTGCGTTTTGTTGCCCGTGATATTGTATATATCGATCACAACAATGCATTTCAGGGAACCGTTCTCCATGCAGCCTGACTCCACTGCGAGCAGTCGCCGGATCGCCCGGCAAATACTCGACCTGATATCCGAAGCAAAATTCGATCCAGGTCATCATTTACGGGAGCAACATCTTGCCGATGCGCTGGGCGTGTCGCGTACGCCGGTGCGCGCCGGGCTAAAAGAGTTGACCCGAATGGGGGCGGTTGAAGCGCGTCCGAATCAGGGCTTTTTCCTGCTTAAACGCAGCAATGAGCTGGAGCTGCTGGAGATTGAGCAGTCCAAGAGCAATGACCAGAAGCTGTACGAGCAGCTGGTACACGATCGTATTGCGGGTGCGCTGCCGGAATCGTTTACCCAGACCGAAATCAGCCAGCGCTATGATGTCGATCGCGGCGTGCTGACCCGTACGCTGGTCAAGCTATCGGAGGACGGCCTGATTGCCCGTAACGCGGGGCACGGCTGGCGCTTCCTGCAAACCCTCAACTCCGATGTCGCCCTGCGCAACAGCTACGGTTTTCGCCTGATGATTGAACCGACGGCGCTGCTGACGCCCGGCCTGCATGTGGACAGGCAGATGCTTAAACGCCTGCGCGCCCGGCATCTGCGGCTCATCACCCACCCGGACATTACTCAGGTGCCGGCAAAAGAGATTTTCGAAACCGACGCTGAGTTTCACGAGCTGCTGGCAGAAGCCAGCGGCAACCTGTTCGTGTTACAGGCCATTCAGCAACAAAACCGGCTGCGCCGTCTGCTGGAGTTTGGCAGCTATCACAATAAGCGCCGCGTAAAAGCGTGGTGTGAAGAGCATGTTGCCATCATCGATGCTCTGCGAGAGAACAAGCCGGAACTGGCGGCAGAGTTGATGAGAACGCATCTGCAATACGCCTTTGACCAGGTCAATGTTAAAAACGCCCACGCATAACTGGCATCGCTCTTGCACATGTTGCTTCTGAAAATACAATCAGGAGCACTTATGGATTTTCAGATACAACAACGTGTGGCGCTGGTCTGCGGTGCCGGCAGTGGTCTGGGACAGGCTATTGCCCTGTCCCTGGCGCAGGAAGGGGTGAAAGTGGCGGTCACCGGCCGCAGCGCGGAAAAACTGGCGCAAACGGTGGAACGTATCACCTTATTGGGCGGTACTGCCCGCGCCTGGCGGTTGGATCTCGCCGCCCCGGAGCAGTTTGATCGAGTGATTGCCGATATCCGCGAGCGGTGGGGCGATATCGATATTCTGGTTAACAACTCCGGTGGTCCGCCGCCCGCACCGGCGCAGGGGACGGATGGCGCAGTCTGGCAACAGCAGTTTTCAGTCATGGTCGCCTCGTTGATTCAGCTCACCGATAAACTCCTGCCCGCCATGCGCAGCCGCGGCTGGGGACGCATTATTACCACCACTTCATCCGGCGTGATAACCCCCATTCCCGGACTCGCCCTGTCGAACGCGCTGCGCATGAGCCTGCTCGGCTGGTCGAAAACCCTCGCCAGCGAAGTGGCTGGCGACGGCGTGACGGTGAATGTGATGGTGCCAGGGCGCATCGCGACCGACCGCGTCAGTCAGCTGGATGCTCTCAAGGCGCAACGGGAAAACAGCAGTGCGGAAGCGGTCGCCGAAAAGAGTCGTCAGAGCATTCCGGCCGGGCGCTATGGCGAACCGCAGGAGTACGGCGCCGTCGCTGCGTTTCTGGCAAGCCAGCCTGCCGGCTACATTACCGGCGCGGTGATTCGGGTTGATGGGGGATTGATCGGCGCGATTTAGTCACTGAGAATGCGTCATGCCGGTCGGTTTCGCAGTGGACCGGCATGACTGCCTATCAGCCGCTCCGAATGGTTTATTTTGCAGGCAACGAAATCCAGTTCTGCAAATTTAACCAGCAGGCATTGGGATCGGGTCTGAAAACGATAACTTTTCTGATTAAACTTTTATTCTTCCTGCGTTGTTAAAGTGGAATGGTTCACCATAAATAATGCGCAAAGCGCGAGCAGTACGGCCCCGCCGGTAAGTAGCCACCCGGCGTGGTGAAACGCGGCTAAGCTCCCCCGGGTATGGGCAAATCTGACGTAGCAGGCGGTCACCAGCGCCGCGCCCGCCATCGCCCCAACGCGCTGGAGGATATTCAGAACAGGTGCGGCATCAGCCACGTGACGGCTGCCAGCCATAGCCAGGCCCGCAGCCATCGCGGGCACCGTTGCCAGGGCTAAACCGAACCCTCTGACCGCTATTGCGCCCCCCACAAGCGTATAGCGACTTCCCTCATCAATCATTGCCAGTGGCAATGTGGCAAATGCCGCGAGTAAACCGCCAATGATAAGCACCGTTCGTGGCCCCAGCTTATCGGAGAAGTAGCCGGCCATCGGAAATCCTATCGCCGAGCCGATTAACTGAGGGGTGAGAAGCAGGCCCACTTCAGCAAGCGTTACATGGCAAACGTCGCGGAAATATAAAGGAAGCAGGAACTGACCGCCAAAATTCACCGCGCCGCCGATAGCCATCAATACGGCAGATAAAGTGAAGCCCCGATGCTTGAAAAGCTCGAGATGCAGTAAGGGGGACTCAATGCGCAAAGAGCGATAAATAAACAAGCAGGTGAACAGGGCGCCCACGCTGAGCATGATGACGTTCCTGCCATATTTACCACTATTCAGGCTGAGCTCTTTCATGCCTTCCATCAGCATCGGCAGGCTGCAAAAGACCAGCGCCAGTCCCAGCCAGTCCAGAGAGAGGGGCCTGTCAGTTTTTATTGTCGGACGGGGAAGCAGCTTCCATCCGGCAAGACAGGCGCACAGACAGAACGGCACCGTGATCCAAAATAACCCTCGCCATCCGCAGCTTTCAAGCAGGACCGCGCCCAGCGATGTTCCCAGCAAGGGAGCAATGACGATCGCCACGCCAATCGTGCCAATCACTCGCCCCAGACGTTCGCGTCCGACGACCAGACCAAGGATCGTTTGCCCTGCCGGTACGAGTAATCCCCCTGCCAGGCCTTGCATAACTCTTGCGGCAAGCAGCACCTCAAAATGCGGGGAAAGGGCGCAAACTGCCGAAAAAATCGCAAATAAAATAAGGCCATAGAGCCAAAGCTGCGTAGCGCCAAACCGCCTGGCCGCCCATGCGCTCAGCGGAACGCCTGCCGCAAGGGCCATAAGATACGCCGTTGCTATCCATTGTATTGCCGTGTCCGTCACGCCAAGGCCGGCGGCCATCGCGGGCAGCGCCGCGCTCAGCATCGTTGATGAGAGCATCGTTGCAAACGCCCCCAGGGTGATGATGGCCGCCTGCATCCACAGCATCGGAGGTATGGCGTTTATCGGTCGCGGATGGGTTGTTTCCTTGACCCGCTTGTCTTGATTGATATTCATAAAAAGCCCCCTAAGGACGATGTGCGAAGAAATCTATCATTGATTAATAAACCTATCAATGATAGATTTATTTGCATTAAAGATTCCGCCAGGCGCTGAGTTCAGACAAAATGGCGCTTCACAGACCACTGGCCGGTTTGATGCATCAATAAAGGGGGAATATCATGGCGAAAATCCAGCGAGATCAGGTGATTGAGGCAGCATTAGCATTATTAGATGAGGTCGGCCTGGAAGCGATCACGACCCGTAAGCTGGCGCAAAAACTGGGGGTGGAATCAGCGACGTTGTACTGGCATTTCAAGAACAAGGCCAGTTTACTTGAAGAAATGGCTTCCGCGGTTTTAGCCAAACACCATTCCCTGCCTGTCCCCGAAGATATTGCTGAATGGGCAAACTGGCTGGCGGATAACGCCCGTAGTTTCCGGCGCGCTCTGCTCGCCCATCGGGACGGCGCCCTGTTACATGCCGGGACATCACCGGCCCGGGTGGGAGGGGATACGTTTCGTCCCAAGGTGGCGTATCTTGCGCGCGTCGGTTTCACTGAGGCCGACGCCGCAATGATATTACTCACTCTGAGTGAATACACCCTGGGATGCGTATTAGAGGAGCAGTCCCGCTCGGGCGGTGATGATAATCAAATTTTATCAAAGCCATCGCCAGGAATTGCCTCTATCGAATCGCTGGTTTATCCCCATCCGGATACTGCGTTCGAATTCGGTCTGTCGTTGATAATGAAAGGGTTATTAGTGCCCTGAGCTTAACGCTGCGCCGGTGACAACATGATGTGCATACCTTACGCAAAAACTATCTTGATAAAACCGGCAGCATTCAGAAGGGGAGGCGACATGTTTATTTCCGAAACAGTGATAGCCGTCATCATTGACTGGATCGACAATAACTTACATAAACCACTGCGTATAGAACAGATAGCCCGTTATTCAGGGTATTCCAAATGGTACCTGCAGGGTTTGTTCTTGCAATATAGAGGCGAGAGCCTCGGGCGCTATATCCGTAATAAAAAACTGGACTCAGCGGCCCGCGATTTACGCGAGACCGATGAGAATATTTACAGTATTGGTTTGCGCTACGGCTATGACTCGCAGCAAACATTCACCCGATTATTTACGCGTCATTTTCATTTGCCGCCCGGTGAATATCGCAAGAAAAACAAAACAGCCTGTTACGTACCGGGTAAGGCTGAATCTTAATCTCCTTTCCGATAGCCCTGGCAAAGCCGCCGCAGAAAAATCGATGCGAAGAGATTTATCAAAAAATAGAAAAACAGACGGCGCCGAAAAGACAAAACCTCCTGTTCTTTGTGTAAACATGGGGAACGGCGCGGAAAACGCCGCGCCTGGTGAGTTATCAGGAGGTTGCTGGTCAGCAGAGCGATTAATGGTAGGCGGGAAGCCAGCTGCCGTGTGCTTCAATAAGATCGTCGCACAGATTGCGGATGTCATCGATCGACAGCTCTGCGGAAGTATGCGGGTCGAGCAGGGCGGCATGGTAGATGGCTTCGCGTTTGCGCGTCACCGCCGCTTCGATGGTCAACAGCTGAGTATTGATGTTGGTCCGGTTCAGCGCTGCCAGCTGCTCCGGCAAATTGCCGACGTAGCACGGCGTGACGCCCTGGCCATCGACCAGGCAAGGGACTTCGACGCAGGCCTCGGAAGGTAAGTTGGTAATCAGGCCGGTGTTGAGCACGTTACCGCCAATTTTGTAAGGCCGATCGGTTTCCATCGCTTCGATGATGTAAGACGCGTATTCATGGGTACGGCTGTGGGTCAGGCTGGTGTCATGGGTCAGCGCCACTTTCTGCTGCTGCCATTGGTCAATCTGTTCAATACACCGGCGCGGATATTCATCCAGCGGGATATTGAAGCGTTCAATCAGCTCCGGGTAGCTGCGTTTGATCCAGTAAGGCATGTATTCGGCGTTGTGCTCTGACGATTCGGTGACGTAATAGCCGAAAGTTTTCATGATTTCATGGCGCACCATATCATCATGCTTGCCCTGCAGGGCGCTGGCCCGGCGCTTGATTTCCGGGTACAAATCCTCGCCGTGACGGCGAATGTCCAGCAGCCAGGCCATGTGATTAATACCCGCGATATGAAATTGCACGTCGTCGGTTGGCATATCCACGCTTTTCAACAGCGTTTCAGCACATACCTGAACGCTGTGGCACAGTCCTACCGTTTTCACTTCCGTATGGCGCAGCATGGCGCCTGTTATCGTGGCCATCGGGTTGGTGTAGTTCAGCAGCCAGGCGTCCGGGCACACGGCTTCAATATCCCGTGCGAAATCAAACAGCACGGGTAGGGTGCGCAGCGCGCGGAAGATACCGCCAATGCCCAGGGTATCGGCAATAGTCTGCTGCAGACCATATTTTTTCGCGATCGTGAAATCGGTGATGGTGCACGGATCGTAGCCGCCAACCTGAATAGCATTCACCACGTAATTGGCGTTTTTCAACGCCGCGCGGCGGTTCTCAACGCCAAGGTAAGCGGCGATCTTCGCTCTGCCCGCATTGGTATTGCGGTTGATATTATTCAACATGGCGAGGGATTCATTGAGACGGGCGCTGTCGATGTCGTACAGCGCAATCTCCACCTCTTTCAACGCCGGCGTCGTCATAATGTCGCCGAGTACGTTCCTGGCGAAAATGGTGCTGCCTGCGCCCATAAATGTCACTTTAATCATGCTATTTCTCCGTTCCTGCTGTTTTCACCAGGCAGAATGTACGCTGCGGAATGAACAGGAAATATGGCTAAATGTGATATTGGTATGGCGAAAAATGATGTCGCTATGAAAGTGTGAGCCAGCTCCGAATCTGGCTGAAACGCGGTGACTTTACTGCAGGCATCTCTGATAACGTGGGTGAAAAAGAGAGAGCGCGACTGATGCACAAGACTTTTACCCTTAATCATACCGACAATATCGAATTGAATTTGTACCAGTACGGCGAGGAGAATTGTCATAAGGGACACCGCTTTGGCCCCGCAGTCCGCCAGCATTACCTATTTCATTATGTGATAAGTGGAACCGGCACATTTTACAGTGAGTTTGGCGCTTTTCCTGTCGGCGCCGGGGAGGGGTTTCTGATTCATCCCCATGAGGTGACAACCTACTGCGCTGATAATAGGGATCCGTGGCATTATATGTGGCTTGAGGTCGATGGCCTGATTGCCGCCAGAATTTTCGAGGAGTGTCATCTTAGTCGGCAATCTCCGGTTTATCGCCCCAACCTGAATAAAGACGACTCCAGCTCCTCTGGCTACCTGCGGCAAATTGTCGAACATGGCGATGAACATCCGCTGAAGGTGCAGGGATTGTGCTATCTCTTCTTTTCTTCGCTAATCAGCAATACGCCCGGCGAAAAGGCTTCTCTCCCTGATGATAAAACCCGGCATCTGCAAAGGGCGATCAAAAAAATTGAAAATCGCTACCACGAACATCTGACGGTTGATAGCCTGGCCGCCTATTGCAATATCAATCGCAGCTACCTCTGCCGGTTGTTCAAAGGCGCCTACGGTATAGGTCCTAAGGAATACTTGCTAAATTTTCGTATGAACATCGCAGTAAGCCTGCTGAAAAACAGCGCTACGGCGATTAAAGTCGTGGGTATTTCCGTAGGCTATGAAAATCAGCTGCATTTTTCTAAAGCCTTCAGGAAGCTGTACGGCGTATCTCCGGCTAAATGGCGGCAAAAATACCTTTCTGAACAGCAGGCGCTGAGATGACGTTCAGCGCTTATTCTCATCGGCGGTGACTCTGCGCGATCGCTATTTTGCGGGCGTATCCTGATTGAGAATGCGCGATCGACAAACATCCAGAATTTCATCTGCCAG
>NZ_VOJB01000068.1:0-102840 GCF_007910085.1 Klebsiella sp. ME-303
CACACCAACGACAGCGGCGTCAATAAAGTGATCCTGCGCTACTCCGATAACTCGGATAACAGCGTCTACAACAAAACCGATGACCTGACCGCGATTTACGCCAGCTTTGAAGGGCTGCATAAATTTACCCGGCAGGCGCAGATCGAATATCTGCTGGCCTTCCACGACTATGACAACGGCAAGGACAACACCGATAACCGTAAAAACTACGGCGCCATTGTCCGTCCGATGTACTTCTGGAACGATGTGCACTCCACCTGGCTGGAAGCGGGCTACCAGCGCGTCGATTACGACCAGGGCGGCGATAACCACGGCTGGAAGCTGACGCTGTCGCAGAACATCGCCATCGGTATGGGGCCGGAGTTCCGCCCGATGCTGCGCTTCTACGTGACCGGCGGCCAGGTGGATAACAAGCGCACCGCGAAGGTTAACGGCACCAAAGACGAGCAGCTGGATTCGTTAAACCTTGGCGGTATGTTTGAGGCGTGGTTCTAAGAGAGTGAAATCGCCCCGGGTCGCGGTGTCAGAGCCCGATCCGGGCTATCAGATCGTAACCTGTAGCCCGGCTAAGCGCAGCGCGAGCCGGGAAGAAGCCGCATCGATATATTCATCCCGGCGCATTCCCCGGGTTGCGGCGTAACGCCTTACCCCGGCTACCACTGGCTTAGGTGGTTTGCAAAAGGAGCCGGAGATCACCTCTGGCTCATCCGGCGAGCGATGCGTTCAAGCTTAATCATCAGCAGCAGCGTGACGCCCACCAGCACGATGGTCAGCGCCGAACCATCGGCAATATTGCCGCGATCGGTCAGGCTGAAAATCGTCACCGGCAGCGTTGTCCAGCCCGGCGGGTAAATCATCACCGTCGCGCCCAGCTCCCCCATCGACAGCGACAGGCTTAACGCCAGTGCTGAAATCATCCACGGCGTCATCAGCGGCAGCGTAACGTAGCGCAGGCGATACCACGGCGATGCCCCGAGGCTGGAGGCGACGTTTTCAATATCGGCGGAAATCCGCGCCAGACCGGTGGAAACGTTGCTGAAGGTAAACGCGGAAATCAGCACGAAGTGCGCCGCCAGAACGATCCAAAAGGTGCCGTTCATCTGCAGCGGTCCCTGGCTGAAGGCCACCAGAATGCCAAGACCCACAGAAACGGATGGGATGGCGCTTGGCAGATAGAACATCAGCCCAAGGTATTTTTGCAGCTTCGCACCGTACTGCCGCAGGGACAGCGCAGCCCACATGCCGCACAGCAGAGCGAACAGGCTGGCGCAAAACCCGACCATCAGGCTGGAAAAGAGCGCATCCCACGCGGCGCCGCGAAACGCGTTAACAAAGTGTCCGAAGGTAAAGCCGGACGGCAGCAGGCCGTTCCACTGCTGGCTCAGGCTGGACATCAAAATCACCGCCAGCGGCAGGAAGAAAAACCCGGCAAACAGCGTCACCGCCAGCGCTCCCGCCGCCGTACGGCCTTTACGCGACCAAATCAACATCGTTAGCTCCTCACGCCGGTACGCGCGGCGGCCAGCCGATAGAGCATAAACAGCCCCAGCGACAGCAGAATATTAATCAGCGCAATCATGCAGGCGACGCTGTAGTCCGACTCGAGAATAGCCTTGCTGTAGACCATCATCGGTAGAGTATTTACCCCTTTGGCGCCGATAAACAGCACGATGCCGAACTCGTTGGTGGTCAACAGCAGACACAGGCTGCCGCCCGCCATTAGCGCCGGCAGCACCGCCGGAAAAATCACCTGGCCGATGACCCGCAGCGGATGCGCGCCGAGGATGCTCGCCGCTTCAAGCTGGCTTTTATCAATCTGCCGCAGCCCGGCCATCAGCGGGCGCATCACCAGAGGGGTGAAGACGGTCATTTCCGCCAGTATGACCCCCTGAATCGAATAGAGAAAATCCACCGGCGGCAGTTCAAAAGCAAACAGCGACATCAGCGTTCCGTTCAGCAGACCGGCGGAGCCGTAAATAAAGGTGAAAGCCAGGGTGATGAGAAAGGTCGGCAGCGCAATAAAGGTATCAATTATCCGGCTAATCAGCTGGCTACCGGGAAACGGGATAAACACCAGAATCAGCGCCAGCACGCTGCCGAGCAGCAGACAGCCTGATGTCGCGATAACCGCGATTTGCAAGGTATTGAGCAATGCGCTGAGAAAGCGCCGGGACTCCACCACCTGCCAGAAGGTTTCGAGGCCCAGATGACCCTCGGTATCGCGCAGCGCCTGTTCGCCGATGAGCAGCAGCGGGTAGAAAAACAGGGTCGCCAGCACCAGCAGCGGCGGCAGCAGCCACAGTAAGGGCCGCAGATGAACAGAGCGACGCGGGAGCGTTAAGATCTGCGACATTATGACACCTCAATCAGGACCGCATCGTTGGGTTCAAAATAGAGCGCCAGCCTGTCGCCCGCACGCGGCAGCGGATTCACGTGGGTCATCACGATACGCACCGCCTCCCCCGCCACGTCGCATAGCAGATGGGTCAAATCGCCCTGCCAGTGCACGGAGGTCAGGATGGCGTTCAGCCGGTTGCTGGTGGCCGATCGCGGCGCGAGACTCATATGCTGCGGGCGAATACACAGCAGCTTATTGTTGCCATGCTGGCCGCCGCGGCTGAACGCGGCGATCAATCCGCCGCCGCAGCTGACGCTGACCAGGCCAGGTCCCGCGGTATCTGTCAGCGCCGTCGCCTGCAGGATATTGGCACGTCCGAGAAACTCGGCGCTAAAACGATTAGGCGGATAGTGGTAAAGCTGATGGGTTTCGCCGTGGGCAATGAGCGAGCCGTCTTTCATGATGCCAATCTTGTCCGCCAGGGTCAGGGCTTCGGTCTGATCGTGGGTGACGTAGAGAATGGTCAGCTCCGGCAGTTCACGGTGCAGACGGGCAATTTCCTCCACCATGTTGTGACGGATTTGCGCATCCAGCGCCGAGAGCGGCTCATCAAGCAGCAATACCCGCGGACGCACGGCGATGGCGCGGGCAATCGCGACTCGCTGCTGCTGGCCGCCGGAAAGCTGGTGCGGATAGCGGCTGGCGTAATCCGCCATGCCGACGATTTTCAGGGCTTCCTGAACCCGTTCAGCGATCTGCGCTTTGGGCTGCTTCTGCGCCCGCAGGCCGAAGGCGACGTTATCTTCTACCTTCATGTGCGGAAACAGGGCGTAGTTTTGAACCACCATACCAAGGCCGCGTTGATACGGCGGCAGGTGGGTAATATCCGTGTCGCCAAGCAAAATTCGACCACCGGCAGGCTGCACAAAACCGGCTATCGCCCGCAGCACCGTGGTTTTCCCGGATCCCGAAGGGCCGATCAGCGCCAGCACCTCACCGGGCTCAATGGTTAATGTCAGCGGCTTCAGCACCACGTTGCCGTGATAAGAAACGCGCAGCGCGTCGAGAGTAATTCCGGACGTCCCCGCCAGCGACGGGGTTGGGGCAACGGTCGTTTTCATTAACATCACGCTTACTCGCTGTCCGTCACTTTATGCCAGCGGGCAATATCCGCCGACAGCGAAACCGCAACGTCGTCCCAGTTGGGTTCCCAGCTTTTCACGCCGTTAAGCGCCGCTTTCGCCGCTTTAAAGTTAGCGTCTTCCGGCGTCACGTCGCTGCGCACCGGCAGACCCCAGGAGAGCGCGCTGACGCTGGACTGAGCGGATTTATCGAGCAGGAAGTTAATCAGCTTTTTACCGTTTTCGCCGTTCGGACCGTTCTGCACCAGGCCGATGGTATAGGGCAGCGCCAGCGCGCTGCGTTCGCCTTGCGCGTCCGCTGGCCAGAAGATTTGCACATTCGGGTTACGCGCCATCTGCGACAGGTTCATTTGCAGATCGCCGTTAGCGATGTACAGCTCGCCTTTATTGACCAGCGCGGTCAACTTACCGGTGGAAGCAGACGGACCAACGTTATTGGCCTGGAGCTTACCGAGATAATCGAACCCCGCCTCTTTGCTCCCCATGCTGTGAAACGCCTGTAGCATGACCGCCGTACCGTCACCCGCCTGCCCCGGCGTCGAGTACTGCAGTTTGTTCCTGAAGCGGCTATCGAGCAAATCCTGCCAGCTGGCCGGCGCGGTTTTCAGCAGCTTACTGTTATAGATAAAGGTCAGATAGTTATTCACCAGCGGCGAGTAGCGGTCGTGTACGCCCGGGATCCGGGCGCTGTCCTGCGGCTGAAATTCGGCCAACAGCTGTTCTTTCGCGGCACGCTGGATAAACGGCGGCACCGTCACCAGCACATCGGCCTGAGGGTTGGTGCGCTCTTTTGCCAGGCGTTCAACAATCGCCCCGGAACCGCCTTCCACGTACTGCACCTTGATGCCCGTTGCTTTGGTGAAAGCGGCGAACTGGTGCTGGTACCAGCTGTTATCACCATCGTGCAGGCCGTCAGCGGAGTAAACCGTGACGATGCCATCTGCCCATACCGGAGAGCTGGTCAGCGCGAACAGGGACAGCAGGGCAAGTCGGGAGAGTTTCATCGTATATGCCTCATCGGGTAGTTAGTCATTCTGGTATAGACCAGATTGTTTTTCACGCTACCGGGGGTTTATGACAAAACGATGAATGAAGTGTGGCGAAAGGATGACGCCGGAGCAGAAGACCCCCCTCCCGGAGGCGGCGCTTGACGCGCCTGTCCGGGCTACCCGTCCGCAAACGGCGGTAAACCCGTAGCCCGGGTAAGGCGCCAGCCGCAACCCGGGAAAACGCTCGGGCTGGACCAATAAAATCAATGGGTATCGACTTCAATACGCAGGCTGTCGTGGCGCCAGTACTCAATATCGTAATCGAGAATTCGCCCGTGCTGATCGTAGTTGAGGCGGCGCAAGAGCAGCGCCGGACGCCCTTCCATCACCCCCAGGGCGTCGGCGGCCTGGGGCGGCATCGAGGTGGGCCAGAACGACAGATGCATACTGGTATATATCAGGTCATAGCGGGTCTGATAAATCTCGGTCAGGCTGCCGTTTAAATCGTGGCGCAGCAGCTCCGGAACCCTGGCGGGCAGACAGTGGTTTTCACAGTAGCAAATCGCCCGCCCGTCGGCATAACGCAGACGGGTGAGCAGGTAAACCTGATCGAATGGCTGCAGCGCCAGCGGCGCCATAACGTCCAGCGGAACGGTGACCAGACGCCCGTCGAGCAGTACCGTTTTCGGCTCCCGCCCCTGTTCCAGGCACAGCTTGTGGAAGTTGGTATTCTGCGTCGGATCCAACCACAAGCGCTCCGGCGTAACAAACCAGCCGCGGCGGTCGGCGCGATAAATCACGCCGCTGGACTCAAGCTGCGCCAGGCTCTCACGCACCGTAATACGCGTGGTGTTGAACAGCGCGCACAGCTCGCGCTCGGACGGCAGCTTATCGCCGCTCTTCAACGCGCCGTTTTGAATACGCGCCTGAAGCTGCGCCTTGATCAGCAGATACTGTGGCGTCTCGCCAGAGGGTGATTTCATGTTCGCTCGCGGCCAAATTTGATGCGCTCATTATACATAACCAGATGAATTTTTTGTTGCAGCGCTACTTTCCCTTTGACCTTTTCGGGGCACGATCGCCATTATAAAAAACATCTGGTATAGACCAAATGGTGAAAACAATGACTTCGCGTAATTATCTGCTGCTGACGCCCGGACCGCTAACCACTTCCCGTACGGTAAAAGAGGCGATGCTGTTCGATAGCTGTACCTGGGACGACGACTACAATCTCGGCGTCGTTCAGGTCATTCGCCAACGGCTGGTGGAACTGGCGACGCCCGCTAACGGCTACACCTCAGTGCTGCTGCAAGGCAGCGGCAGCTACGCGGTTGAAGCGGTACTCGGTAGCGCGATCGGCGCGCAGGGGAAAGTGCTGATTATCAGCAACGGCGCCTACGGCGCGCGCATGATCGAGATGGCGAAACTGATGTGCATTGCGCACCATCCCTACGACTGCGGCGAAGTGGCGCGGCCGGACGCGGCGGCGATCGAACGGATCCTGCAAACCGACCCGGCGATCACCCATATCGCCATGGTGCATAGCGAAACCACGACCGGCATGCTCAACCCGATCGAAGAGGTCGCCGCGCTGGCGAAACGGTACGACAAACGCTACATCGTCGATGCCATGAGCAGCTTCGGCGGCATTCCCATGGACGTCGCCGCCCTGAATATCGATTATCTGATCAGCTCCGCCAACAAATGCATTCAGGGTGTGCCGGGCTTTGCCTTCGTCATTGCCCGGGAGGCGGAACTGGCAAACTGCCAGGGCCGCTCGCGCTCGCTGTCGCTGGATCTGTACGCCCAGTGGCGCTGCATGGAGGATAACCACGGCAAGTGGCGCTTCACCTCACCGACCCATACCGTGCTGGCTTTTGCCCAGGCGCTGAAGGAGCTGGCGGAGGAAGGCGGCGTGCGCGCACGTCATCAGCGTTACAGCACGAACCAGCAGCGTCTGGTGGCGGGAATGCGTGCGCTAGGCTTTCAGCCGCTGCTCGACGATAGCCTGCACTCGCCGATCATCACCGCGTTTTACTCCCCGGATGCGCCGCAGTATCGCTTTAAGGATTTCTATCAGCGGCTTAAAGAGCAGGGTTTCGTGATCTATCCGGGCAAGGTGTCGCAAAGCGACTGCTTCCGTATCGGCAACATCGGCGAAGTGTACGACGCCGACATCACCGCCCTGCTGGCGGCCATCAAAAACGCCATGTACTGGCAATGCTAAGGAACCGTCATGAACCGTATTAACGCCGTTATTCTTGATTGGGCAGGCACCACCGTCGACTTTGGCTCCTTCGCGCCGACGCAGATTTTCGTTGAGGCCTTCCGTCAGGCTTTTGCCGTGGAGATTACGCCCGAAGAAGCCAGGGTGCCGATGGGTCTCGGCAAATGGCAGCATATTGAAGCGCTGGGGAAACTGCCCGCCGTGGACGCCCGCTGGCAAGCGAAGTTTGGCCGGGCGATGAACGCTGCCGATATCGACGCGTTCTATGCTGCTTTTATGCCGCTGCAGATTGCCAAAGTTGTCGATTTTTCTGCGCCGATCGCCGGGGTTGTCGACACCATTGCCGCGCTGCGCGCCGAAGGCATAAAAATTGGCTCCTGTTCCGGCTATCCGCGTCCGGTGATGGAAAAGCTGGCGCCGGCCGCCGCCGCGCAGGGCTATGCGCCTGACCACTGGGTGGCGACGGACGACCTCGCCGTCGGGGGACGGCCAGGCCCGTGGATGGCGTTACAGAACGTCATTGTCCTCGGCATCGACTCGGTAGCCCACTGCGTCAAGGTTGATGATTCCGCTCCCGGCATTACCGAAGGATTAAACGCCGGGATGTGGAGCGTGGGTCTGGCGGTTTCCGGTAACGAATTCGGCGCCAGCTGGGAGGAATATCAGCAGATGAGCGCCGAAGAGATCGCCGCCCGCCGCGAGCACGCTGCCGGGAAGCTGTACGCCGCCGGTGCGCACTATGTGGTGGATACGCTGGCGGATTTGCCGGGCGTGATTGCCGACATCAACCGTCGTCTGGCGCAGGGCGAACGCCCGTAGTTTTATTGACGATTCGCCTGACTGCGGCCCCATTACACTCGTACTTTCGTCGCCACCAGCAGGCCGGTCAGCAGCATCAACGTACCGGAGAGGACCAGCGGCGAGAGCAGACCAAGGTGATCCAGCGCCACGCCGCCAACCGCGGCGCCGCAGGTGTTGGCCAGCTGGATCACCGCCACCTGAATCGACCCGGCTTTCTCCGCCTGATCGGACAGGGAGCGGGTGATCCACGTTGACCAGCCAACCGGTATCAACGCGAAGGCAAAGCCCCAGATAACGGCAACCGTCGACGCCACGATTTTACTCTCCCCCCACAGTACCAGCACCGCCGCGCTGATGGCCAGCACCACCGGGGCAACCGCCAGCGCCGCTTTCACCGAACGTTTGAGCAGCATCGAAGAGAGCGAGGTGCCGACGAAGCTGGCGATGCCGAAGCTCAACAGCACCAGCGTCAGGCCGTCAACGTCAAAGCCTGCCAGCGTCATATACACCGGGCGAATATAGGTAAAGAAGGCGAACTGGCCGGCGAAGGCCATAAAAATGGCACACATCCCGGCCATCACGCCGGGGCGCTTTAGCAGGCCGAACATATTTTGCTGCGCCGAGGTCGACTCGCCCGGCAGAGACGGCAGCGCCTTCAGCACCCAAATCGTACAGACCACCCCCATCACCGCGGCGCCGTTAAAGACGTTACGCCAGCCGATAATCCCACCGAGGAAGCTGCCCAGCGGCGCGGCGATCACCAGCGCTATTGATACCGCGCCAAAAATAACCGACAGGGCTTTGGGCACCACGCGCATCGGCACCAGCCGCATGGTGAGCGACGCCGACATCGCCCAAAAGCCGCCCAGCGCCAGCCCGAGGCAGGCGCGGCCGAGCAGCAATAACGCAAAGCTGTTGGCAAAAGAGACCAGCAGGCAGGAAAGGGTCAGCAGAACCGAAAACAGAATCACCACGTAGCGGCGATCGGTACTGCGGATGATCGAGGTGATAAACAGGCTGGCGAACATCGCCACGAACGCCGTGGTGGTGACCGACTGTCCGGCAACCCCTTCGGAGATGCCTAAATCCTGCGCCATCGGCGTGAGCAGGCTTACCGGCAGGAACTCAACGGTAATCAGGCAGGCGACGCAGAAGGCCACCGCAAAAACCGCCGACCAGTTGGGTCGCGCCGCCTGATGAGCCTGTGGCGTAGAGGCATTCGAAGGAGTCATAAGTTACCTGCATGGTTGAACACGGGGAAGCCGCGCAGTGTAACATTTTAAATGTGACGAATTTAACGTTTTGACAACTTTCTCACCAGCATCGCCAACGGACACAAGGTTCGCAGGATTAAAGATGGAATGCGATTCGCTTACCGGTTGGCAGCTTAACATCAATACTGAGTTCCCCCCCGAGCGCTGCAACATAGCGCTTCAGCGTTGACAAACGCGGGTCGTTATCAGCCTGTTCCATTTTTGCTATGGTGGGTTGTTTAACGCCCATTGCCTTAGCCAGCTCTGCCTGAGACATATTGAGTTCTTCCCTTAACATACTTAAAGCGATAGCCTGGCGCATCTCCTCGACTTTTTCAGCAATACGCGCCTGGCTTTCCGGGCTCTGTTTGGCCATTAATTCTTTAAGGGTCGCCATATTTTTTCCTTACTGATTAAGGTGCTTACGGTACTCAGCATCTGCAAGCTTGATCATATCTTTATAGAATCTCTTTTCATTTAACCCTGTTTTATCTCCGGCGCATAACACGATGCCACAACGAGAAGGGTCAAATACAAAGAAAGCTCGGATGGGTCTACCTTGATGCTGAATGCGCAGCTCTTTCATATTCGAAAAGGCAGAATCGTTTACTGTATCCGCAAACGGCCTTCCCAACCGGGGGCCATACTCGGATAAGATCACCATTGCGGCGAGCATATCCTCTTTGAGCGCTTCGGTCTGCGCCTCAAACCACTTGTCAAAAACCTCCGTTGTTTCAACATCCCACATCAGCGATCCCTCATAGCCAATAAGCTATAAGTAAATTATAGCCTACTAGCTATAAAAGCAACCCCTCTTTATAAAATGACTTACGCATTGGCTAATCTGCTGTCACGTGCCGCCGTCGCCAGCCCAGCCCGCTAATGAGGATTTCATTGGAAGGACGGCCAGATGATGGCCCTTTGTTACGATGACTTATGCACCGGTGGCCTCATCGGCGTGACGTTTAACGAAGCCAACAGTGCACCGGGAAGTGATATCAGTGCAGCCAGTGGACGCCATCCTCCGGCAAAAACAGCGCGTTATAGCGCTCCTGCAAAGCGTGCAGGTCGCTCACTTCCGGCTCCAGCTCGCGAAGAAAACCTTGTGCCAGGCGGATTTGCGCTTCGGTAATCGGCGCCGCGAGGCGGGACTTTTTCATCAACCGATACCAGTAGTGCAGGTTCTGCTCGCTGCCGTCGACGATAGCGACCTGCCAGATCAGCAGCACCTGCGCAGCATTTTGCAAATGCGCTTCATTCGGCCGCTCCAGGTAGCGCAGATACTCGTTGCCGGCGGTTTTTCCCAGCTGATCGATCATCGATTCCAGCGGTACCGGCGTAATGCCTAACCGTTCGCTCAGACGGCGAATCGCACGGCGTGAATCAGAGGTAAGTACCCGAAATCCCACAACAAATACCACTATCAGCGTGGCCAGTCCTAACCAGATCATGCATCCTCTCATTCAATACCCGTCATACTTCAAGCTGCAGATGCGTTGGCTACGGATTACTCGGCCCATCCATGGGCCTCGCCCTGACGGGCCGCCGTTACAGGACGTTCAAATCTGCTCCCGGCAGATTTGTCGTTCACCTCAGTCACATAGTTATCTATGCTCCTGAGGATTAATGAGAGGCTCCTGCCTCTCACCGGAGGCCAGCCTTCGGCTGGTCAAATTCGTTCCCGACGAATTTGTCGCTCCCTTGCCGCCTTTCTGCAACATGAATTATTTAGGGTATCCCGCAGCCCCACTATCATAATGGGAAATTGCCCGCTGTCGACTGTCGGTGGTACCAGAATGTGACTTATCGCGACCCCGTCTCGCTATCATCAAACCGCCCGGCAAGAGGTATAAAAAAGCCCGGCGCAGGGGCCAGGCAACGTGACTCACACCCAATGACTCAGGCAGTCTGCAAAGTTTGCGTCTTTTTCTGACGGCGGATTTTACGTTCTTCAAACACCGCAACGATGGCCATCAGGCAGATGCAGCCAATCGCCGCCGCATCCAGCGCCGCAAAGGTGCCCGCCCAGCCGGTGAGACCGAAAATCGGCGTACCGTCGGCAATCATCCCGAGGCCCAGCTTGGCGAAGCTGTCGCCGATCAGATAGGCGAAGGTGCCCTTGATCCCGTCGGCAGCGCCAATCGCCTTTTTCGGCACGAAACCTACCGCGGCAACGCCGATCAGCAGCTGCGGGCCAAACACCAGGAAGCCCAGCGCAAACAGCGAGGCGAGATAAACGTACTGGTTGCTGGCGTGCTGATAAACCCCCAGGGTGGCGATAATCAGCGCCAGCGCAATGCAGGCCACCAGCGCGCGACGACCGTTTGCCAGATCCGACAGCCAGCCCCACAGCAGCGTGCCGACCAGCGCGCCCACTTCAAACAGGGTAAAGCCCTGAATCGCCACCTCTTTGGAGAGCTTCAGCTCCTGGAAAGCGTAAACGGTGGACCACTGGTCGATACCGATGCGCACCACGTACAGGAAGATATTGGAGAAGCACAGCAGCCAGATGACTTTGTTCTTCAGTACGTACTCGACGAAGATCTGCCATTTGGTCATGGCGTTCTCTTCCGTCTCTTTATCCTCTTCGCTGATCTCTTCGCCAAACAGCTCTTCGGCGTTACCGAGGCCGTAGGATTCCGGGGAGTCGCTGCCGAAGCGCAGGCCGATAAAACCGACGATCAGCGCGATAATCGACGGGAAGATAAACATCCCGATCACGTGGCCGTCGAACAGGTAGTTGGCGCCAAACAGCGCTACGCCCGCCGCGCCGGCGCCGCCGAGGTTGTGAGAGATATTCCAGAAGCCGAGGAAGGTGCCGCGTTTACGGCGGGGCGTCCACTTGGTAATAGTCGAATAGCTGCATGAGCCGCCGGTGCTCTGGAAAAAGCCGCTCAGGGCGTAGAAGACGATCATCAGGAACAGGCTGGTCGACCCTGCGCCCATGCTGGCGCTGAAGCCAAGCATACAGATGGCCGAAAGGATCAGCATAAACGGCAGAAACTGCTTAGTGTTCTTACCGTCTGCGTAGTAAGAAACCAGCGTTTTACCGACGCCGTAGGTGATTGAGAATCCGAGACCGATCATCCCCAGCTGCGTCATGCTCAGCCCGTAGGTGGAGATCATGTCGTTCTGCGCGATGTTAAAGTTTTTGCGGATCAGGTACATGGTCAGATAGCCGATGAAAACCACCAGATACGACTGCATGAACGGTTTGAACCACATTTTGCGCCGCGCTTCGAGCGGCAGGTCCAGGGTTGGCTTACGCACCTGGTTTAAGAAGGCCAGCATGATTGGGTGACTCCTGAGCTGATTTAGTACCTGCGAATGGCAGGCATTGTAAAAATCAGCCGGGAGACTCGCCTGAGACAGCGTCCAGGCGAAACCGGGAAAATTTCTTAGTTTTACGCCATTCGGCGAAGAAAGGTGAAGTGGGTCACGCTTCTCGCGGCGCCTGGGCGTTTAAAAACGGCAGCAGCAGCAGGGCGGAAATGCCGGCGGCAATGGCGATAACCACGAAAAAGCCGCTCCAGTGCCAGATTTCCATCACCTGCGCCAGCGGCCAGCCGGAGAGCGATGCGCCAAGATAGGCAAACAGGCCAACAAAGCCGGTTGCCGCCCCCGCCGCCTCTTTGTGCGAGCACTCCGCCGCCGCCATGCCGATCAGCATCTGTGGGCCAAAAACGAAAAAGCCGGTCGTGAAGAAGCAGGCCGCCTGCATCACGTAGCTGGCGAACGGCATCAGCCAGAGGCCGCCCACCGACAGCAAAATACCGGCGGCGAAAATCAGGTTCATCGGCCCGCGGTTGCCGTTAAACAGTTTATCCGAGCCCCAGCCCGCCACCAGCGCGCCGATAAAGCCGCCCACCTCGAACATGGTGACCGCCGAATTCGCCGTGACCAGATCGACGCCGAGCGTTTCCGACATATACAGGTTGCCCCAGTCGTTAATCGCCGCGCGCACCACGTACACCAGCACGTAGCACAGCGAGAGCAGCCAGATATAGGGATTCAGCAGCACGTATTTGGTGAGGATCTCTTTACGGGTCAGGCCAGCGCCCTCCTGCTGCTGGGCAATCTCCAGCTCATCGTGCCGCCAGTCGCCCACGGCGGGCAGGCCGACCGCCTGCGGCCGGTCGCGCAGCCGCCAGCAGAGAAACAGTCCGGCGAGGATCGCCAGCATGCCGGCAATCATCATCCCCGTTCGCCAACCGTAGTGCAGCGCCGCCGCGCCAACCACCATCGGGATCAGCGCCCCGCCGACGTTATGCGCCGTATTCCACAGCGCCCACCAGCCGCCGCGTTCGGTGCGCGAATACCAGGTCGTCAGCAGACGGGCGCACACCGGCGAGCCCCAGCCCTGGAAGAAGGCGTTCAGCGCCCACAGCAGCGCGAAGGCCCACAGCGAAGTGGAAAAGCCAAACAGAATATTCACCACGCCGGTAGCGACCAGACCGATGCCCATAAAATAGCGGGCGTTAGAGCGGTCGCTGACGATACCGGAGAAAAATTTCGACAGCCCGTAGGTGATGTAGAACAGCGTTGCCAGCAGGCCGATATCGCTGCGCGTCAGCACGTTGCTGGCGAGGATTTCCGGCACGGCGGCGTTAAAGCTTTTACGCGTAAAATAAAACAGCGCATAGCCCAGCCAGATGGTCAGCAGAATATGCCGACGCCAGTAGCGGTAGCGCGCGTCCAGCGCCGGTTTGTCGGTAATCGGCGGAGCAGCGGGCGGGGATTTCAAAAAGGCAAACATCGTCGCTCCTCAGGCGTAGCGCAGCGGCAGGCTGACGCAAACGCGGGTGCCGTGGGTGCAGGAGATGGTTAAGGTGCCGCCCAGCGCGCTGACGCGCTCGCGCATGCCGGTCAGGCCGAAGCCCTGCTGACCTGAGCCCGGCGGCAGGCCGCAGCCGTCGTCCTCCAGCACCAGCATCAGCCGCTGCTCCTGCTGCCAGCCCTGCAGCGTGACGGCGCTGGCGCTGGCGTGTTTGACGATATTATTCAGCCCTTCCTGGCAGACGCGGAACAGGGTGACGCGCTGGTTTTCGCTCAGCAGCGACTCATCAATGCGCCACGCCAGATGGCTGACCATACCGCGGTCCTCCAGCTCCATTTCGCGCATCAACGAACGCACCGCCTGTTCAAGCGTCAGGTCGTCCAGCTGGCGCGGGCGCAGGCGGCCCAGCAGGCGGCGCACCGAATCATAGACGCCGAGCGAAAGCTGCTCAATCAGCTGGCCGCTCTGCCTGACGCTGGCGCTGTTAGGCGCCAGACGCTGGACGATCCCCGCCTGAGTACGGATGGCGGTGATGGTCTGCCCGATATCATCGTGCAGCTCGCGGGCCACCTCGCGGCGCACGCTCTCTTCGGTTTCCAGCAGGCGTTCCGCCAGCCGCTGGTTACGCACCAGCTCGTTTTGCAGCGACTGATTCAGCTCGCGCAGCCGCTGAATGCCTGCGCCCAGCAGCAGGCCCGTCAGGCTTTGCGCCAGCAGCGAAAGCAGCAAATCCACCGGATGATCGTGCCAGCTCTGGCTGGCAATCAGCGCGATGGCGTTCATCAGGGTCGCGATCAGCGCGCCCTGCCAGCCGTAGTGCCAGGCCAGGGCGATAATCGGCAGCGCCAGGCAGAAAGGCGTAAATCGCGAGAGCTCGGCGGGCAGCCCCAGCTGGAGCCAGAGACTGACGCTGAACAGCAGCAGGTACCAGATAAGATGCCGCCCGCGCCAGTTTACCGGCTGCGAGACCAGCGATGGCCCCAGCGGCCGCCAGACGGTACTGGTAAGGTAGTGCCAGATAACCAGGCAGGTAGGCGCCAGCGTCAGGCCGCCGGTCAGGGTCAGCAGCAGCGCGTTCAGCCCCTCCTTGCCTTCCGGCAGCCACGGCAGCGACTGGAGCAGCGCAGCGGCGATCAGCGCCCCTCCCTGACGCAGCAGGGTGAGCCAGTCACGCTGCTGGCGATAGCGTGAGATCAGCGCCACCGGCAGCAGGGTCAACAGACTTCCGGTCATCAATATTATCGGGTGCGCCAGCGCCACTTCCTGCGCCAGCCAGAAGATCAGCAGCCACTCAGCGCCCAGCAGAACCGGCCAGTAGCCGCGCGGACACTGCAGCATCAGGCCAAGACGCAGGCCAAAGGGGAAAAGCAGCACCGCAAGATCGGCACGCTCCACCAGGTGCAGGCTGATGCTCCACAGGCAAAACCATGCGGCGGAAAAGATAAAGCAACAGCCAATAACCGAGAGCAGCCGGGAGAGAAAGGCGTTCATTGCCAGCTATCGAACATGCGGCGCGCCAGCTCGACGTCGTTGCTGACGCCCAGCTTTTCCAGCAGATTGGCGCGATGAACGTGCACGGTTTTTGGCGACAGGCCCAGCTCGGCGGCAATCTCTTTTACCGCCATCCCCTGCGCCAGCTTTTCCGCCACCTCGCGTTCGCGTTTGGTGAGCGGGTCCCGTCGCCCGGCCGCCAGCTTCATGGCGATATCCGGCGTCAGGTAGCAGCCGCCAGCCGCCACGGTGCGGACGGCGGCGATCAGCTCATCCGGGCTGCAGCGCTTGGAGAGAAAGCCGCGCGCGCCGGCGTTCAGCGCCTGCTCCACCAGCGCCGGGCTGTCGTGCACCGACAGCATCACGATCGCCATCCCTTTAGGCAACTGGCTTAACAGCTCAAGCCCGGAGATATCCGGCATCGAGATATCGCAGATACAGACCTGCACGCCGCGGCCGGGCAGCCCCGCCAGCGCTTCGCGACCGGAACCGAATTCGGCGACGACCTGAAAATCGGCTTCCAGCCCCAGCAGCTGGGCAAAGCCGGAGCGGACGATAAGATGATCGTCAATAAGGGCGATTGTGGTCATGGCGATTCCTGGGGAGGATAAAAAACGCGCTTACCTTAACGGTATAAACGTCATCCTTCAAGCTGCCTCTGTTCCCCCCAGTCACTGACTTCAGTCAGCTCCAGGGGGATTCTCAGAGTTGCCGCCCTGATGCGGCTTGAGTGATTTTGTTTATCGCGCGCAGCGGATCAAGCCGCGAGCGATTATTCGAAGAACACCGCGATTTTGCTGAACATGGAGGGATCGGACTGATTGCGCACCACCTTCTCAACGTCTTCCAGCTTTTCGATCTGGCTAATCATCTGCCCGAGGCGCTGATCGTCGTTGACCAGTAGCCAGATGCGGCTCTGGTTGCTGTCCGGGATCGGCAGACAAAGAATGCCTTCCACGTTAAATGCGCGGCGGGCAAACAGGCCGCAAACGTGGGTCATCACGCCAGGGTGGTTGCGCACGGTGAGCTGTAGAATAACGTTTTCATGAGTCGCTTGTTGCATGGCTTATTCCCCCACCATTTCAGTATTGGCCGCACCCGGCGGTACCATCGGATACACTTTTTCTTCGGCATCGATACGCACGTGGATCAGCGCCGGACCCGGGCGGTCGATAATCGCCTGCAGCGCCGCCTGCGGATCGGCTTCGTTATTTAAATCACAGGTTTGCAGACCAAAACCGGCGGCGATCTGCATAAAGTTGACCATGCCAGGATAGGTCGCGGCGAACACGCCCTGCTTGTAGAACAGGCTCTGCTGCTGGTGAACCAGCCCCAGCGCTTCGTTATTCATCAGGATAATTTTCACGTCCAGCTGATTTTCCGCCGCGGTAGCCATTTCCTGAATGTTCATCATCAGGCTGCCGTCGCCGGAGAAACAGATGACCTTGCGCTGCGGGTTAGCCAGCGCCGCGCCTACTGCGGCAGGCAGACCAAAGCCCATGGTGCCGAGGCCGCCGGAGGTCAGCCACTGGCGCGGGCGGTTGAGCGGATACGCCTGCGCGACCCACATCTGGTGCTGGCCGACGTCGGTGGTCACGATTGCCTCATCGTCAACGCAGGCGGCAACGGCGTTAATCAGGCCATAGTGGGTAAGCGGGTCTTGCTCCTGCGGAATGGTGCAGGGGAACTCCCGCTGCAGATCGGCCACCAGCTGCAGCCATTCGCTGCGCGGCTGCGCCTCGACCTGCGGGATCAGCTGCGCCAGCACTTCGCCAACATCGCCCTGAATCGCCACGTGCGGCTGTTTGATTTTGCCCAGCTCAGAGCGGTCGATATCAACGTGGATAATTTTCGCGTTCGGGCAGAACTGCTCGGTTTTACCAATCGCCCGGTCATCAAAACGCGCGCCTAAAACAACTAATAAATCAGCCTCTTGCAAAATAAAATTGGTGCTGCGCGCGCCGTGCATCCCCAGCATGCCCAGCGACAGCGGATGCGCTTTCGGCAGCATCCCCAGCGCCATCAGGGTCTGGGTGGTTGGCAGGTTGGCTTTTTCCGCCAGCTGGCGAATGGGCTCAGGCGCGTTGATCACCCCACCGCCCAGATAGAGCACCGGACGCTGCGCGGCGTTAATCATCGCCGCCGCTTCACGCACGCTGGCGCTATCGAACGTCGGAGGCGCCGTACGGGCGCCGGGTTCCGGCAGGGCGTCAAGCTCAATGGTCGCGGCCTGAACATCCTTAGGAATATCTATCCACACCGGCCCTGGTCGCCCGGACTGCGCGATGCGAAACGCGTCGCTTATCACCTGCGGCAGCTCAGCAATGTTGCGTACCAGATAGTTATGTTTCGTGATGGGGATAGAGATACCGTAGGTGTCGACTTCCTGGAAAGCGTCGGTGCCGATCATTGAGGCCGGAACCTGGCCGGTAATGCACACCAGCGGAATCGAATCCAGACGGGCGTCAGCGATAGCGGTGATCAGGTTAGTGGCTCCCGGGCCGCTACAGGCCATACACACCGCCGGTTTGCCCTCGGTGCGCGCCATGCCCTGGGCGATAAACCCCGCGCCCTGCTCGTGACGCGCCAGAATATGGCGGATCTGCGTGCTTTGGCTTAACGCATCGTAAATGGGAAGGATGGAGCCGCCCGGAATGCCGCTGACCGTAGTGATCCCCTGACGCTCCAGTAAATGAACGACTAACTGTGCGCCAGTGAAGCGCATTTTTTGTGATGTTGTGCCCGAACTTGCCATGCTCCAGTCCTTTTATTCTGGGCCGACTTACCGGGGGGCATGAAACGAAAAACCCCGCTCGGTTTGCGCCGGCGGGGTTTGGAATTCGTGTTGTTCCGGACCCTACGGCGCGTTGCCGACGACGACCACCACAGACACGACGACCACCGCGGCAGGCGCGGTTAGTAGTAGGGTCGAAGTCAGCGTGGTAGCGTTCATGAGGGACCTGTTGTCTCAAAAAAGGGAATGAATTTATACAAACACAGCTTTTGTCATTTCACAATGGATTTATTTTCAACCAGGAGAAACTGCGCGGAAGATCACATTAATTTGCGGCGGGATAAAAACAAAAAACCCCGCCGCGGCGAGGTTTTCTGTTCGGTGTTTTTACGGTTGGTAGCCGCAAGCACACTGTATTACGTCAACGAAAAAAGTATACGCGATCGGGGAAGAAGGCGCAATTTTCACGATGGTTTTTGCTGATTTAGAGTATGGATCGCGTATACAAATTTGTCCAAAAAATACTGTTCATATATACAGTATTCATTCTATACTGAGGGGGTACGCAGGGGGAATCTGGGGCCGCACTTTTACCGGCGCAAAAAAGTCCTGGCTGAAACGGGTGGTGCCGTCAGCGCCTTAACCCCAGAAGAGCACACTGTGTTACGTCAACAAATACCCCGAATTATTGAGTCCGCCACCGGCAGGTGGCGCCTGAATATGACGGGTATACCCTGGCTGGCAACAGGCGGCGGAAAGGTACGCCAGCCGGTTGTGCTCCTGAACCAGAGGAGACGCGTATGGGCGGAGTGGATATCGTTGTTCTGATCCTGAAACTCATGGTTGCCGTGTTGCAACTACTTGATGCAGTCCTGAAGCAGTTCCGCTGATTCAGGTTCAAGTCGCACCTGAGAGGGGCGGGAAACCGCCCCTCTACAGGCTAACCTGACGGAGAAAAATTATGGCACCGTTGTTGATCGCCGCTATCACCCCGGACGAACCTGGTTTTTCGGCACTCCGCGCCGAAAGCCTGGCGCAAAACCTGAACATGCTGCGTCGCCTGGCGGAGAACTGGCAGAACGGGGAAAACCGTTTTAACGCGCCGGGAGAAAAGCTGCTGGGGGCTTTTGCGCACGGGCAGCTGGTCGGCGTGTGCGGGCTTAACATCGACCCTTTTAGCCAGCAGCCGCGGGCCGGTCGCATCCGCCATTTGTATATCGCCGAGCGCCATCGTCGGCAGGGGATCGGGCATCAGCTGCTGGTCTCGGTTATCACCCACTCCGGCAGCAGCTTTGATTTTCTCAACACCCATGCGCCGTCAACGGCCTGGTCGTTTTATGAAAATCTGGGATTTCGCCCGATATATGATGAACCCCGGGTCACCCATCGTCTGTTCTGTTCGCTCTAGCCGCCGCTGGCTGCTGAAGAGTGCGCATGTTACAGTCCGTTGACGATTTATTCCCCAGCGCCAGGCCGCAATGACCATTACCGTATTCTGTATTTTGCTGTTCGCCGCCCTGCTTCACGCCAGCTGGAACGCTATAGTTAAAGCCAGCGGCGATAAAATGTACGCAGCGGTAGGCGTTAGCGGCTCTGCCTCGCTCATCGCCCTGGTTCTGCTCCCTTTTGCCCCCCAACCCACGCTCGCCAGCGTGCCGTTTCTTGCCGTCTCCTGCGCGCTACAGGTGGTGTATACGGTGCTGGTGGCAAAAACCTATCAGGTCTCGGATATGAGCCAGACCTATCCGCTGATGCGCGGGACCGCCCCGCTACTGGTGGCGATAATCAGCGTCGCCTTTCTTGGCGACACTCTCTCCCCGCTGGCGTGGCTGGGCATCGGCGTCATCTGCCTGGCGATTCTGGCGATGGCCTTTAACGGGCGCGCCAGTTCGAGCCAGGGTATCGTACTGGCGCTGATCAACGCCTGCTTCATTGCGGGCTACACGCTGGTCGACGGAACCGGTGTGCGGCTTTCAGAAACCGCGCTGGGCTATACCCTGTGGACCTTTTTTATGAACGGCTTCTGTCTGCTGGGCTGGGCGATGATTGCCCGACGCCCGCAGGCCAGCCGCTATCTGCGCCAGCACTGGAAGAAAGGCATGGTCGGCGGCGTCGGTACCATGGGCTCCTATGGCCTGGCGCTGTGGGCCATGACCCAGGCGCCGCTGGCGGTGGTAGCCGCCCTGCGCGAAACCTCGATTCTTTTTGGCGCGGTTATCGCGTTTATCCTGTTGAAAGAGAAGGTAGTTCCATTGCGCATCGCCGCCGCCTGCGGCATTGCCGCCGGGGCGATTCTGCTGCGGCTGTCGTAATCCACACATGGCAACATTAGTTGCCGACTTTCGTTTACAAAACCTGCCTGAACATCCCCGACAATCCCCCCTTACAGGGTTGTTCTGTCATTTTTATGTGGTAGATTCCTCCATCGTTTAGCGGGTGTGCCAGTCACATATTCTTCATCTCCAACTTTATACAAAGTATTCATCGACATGAAACGGCATAAGAACTTCAATTTGTTGTTGATGCTGGTGCTGCTGGTGGCCGTAGGCCAGATGGCGCAGACCATTTATATTCCGGCGATTGCCGATATGGCGATATCGCTCAACGTTCGCGAAGGCGCGGTGCAGAGCGTAATGGCCGCTTATCTGCTGACCTACGGCGTCTCGCAGCTTTTCTACGGCCCGCTCTCCGATCGCGTTGGCCGCCGCCCGGTGATCCTGGTGGGAATGTCCATTTTTATGCTGGCGACGCTGGTTGCCATTACCACCCATAGCCTGCCGGTGCTGATTGCCGCCAGCGCAATGCAGGGGATGGGTACCGGCGTCGGCGGCGTGATGGCGCGAACCTTGCCGCGCGATCTGTATGAAGGGGCGCAGCTCAGGCACGCCAATAGCCTGCTGAATATGGGGATTCTGGTTAGCCCGCTGCTGGCGCCGCTGATTGGCGGCATTCTCGATACCTTATGGAACTGGCGGGCCTGCTTCGTATTTCTGCTGGTACTTTGCGCCGGCGTCACCTTCAGCATGGCGCGCTGGATGCCGGAAACCCGGCCCACCGGCGCGCCGCGTACCCGGCTCATCACCAACTATAAAACGCTGTTCGGTACCGGCGCGTTCAACTGCTATCTGCTGATGCTGATCGGCGGCCTGGCGGGCATTGCCGTATTCGAAGCCTGTTCCGGCGTGCTGATGGGCGCGGTACTGGGTCTGAGCAGTATGTCGGTCAGCATTCTGTTTATTCTGCCGATCCCGGCGGCGTTCTTTGGCGCCTGGTTTGCCGGCCGGCCGAACAAACGCTTCCCGACGCTGATGTGGCAGTCGGTGATTTGCTGCCTGCTGGCGGGGGTGCTGATGTGGATCCCTGGCCTGCTGGGCGTGATGACCGTCTGGACCCTGCTGGTTCCCGCCGCGCTGTTCTTTTTTGGCGCGGGGATGCTGTTTCCGCTGGCGACCAGCGGCGCGATGGAGCCCTTCCCGTTCCTCGCCGGCACCGCCGGGGCGCTGGTGGGCGGGCTGCAGAATATCGGTTCCGGCGTGCTGGCGTGGCTGTCGGCGATGATGCCGCAAACCGGTCAGGGCAGCCTCGGCCTGCTGATGATGCTGATGGGATTGCTGATTCTGCTGTGCTGGCTGCCGCTGGCGTCGCGCTTTCATCAACACCAGCAGCCGGTTTAAGGCTTCTTTGCGGGTTCCCCGGGTCGCGACGCGGCGCGTCTTACCCGGGCTACAAATGACGGACGCCGATAAACCCGTAGCCCGGCTAAGCGCAGCGCAAGCCGGGAAGCAGTGGCGAATTATCAGCCCCGGCATATTTCCCGGAGGCGGCGCCTGACGCGCCTGTCCGGGCTACCGGCCCGCAGACGGAGGTAAACCCGTAGCCCGGTCAGCGCAGCGCCAACGGGATGAAACTAAGCCGGTCATCATAATTGCGCCTGACTCTGCAGCCAGTGGATAAAGGCGTCAATTTTCGGCCACTGACGGCCCGGCAGGGTCGTCACGTAGTAGTGCTGATGGCACTTCAGGGTCATCTCGCCGAACGGTGCGATCAGCTCGCCGCTCTCCAGGCGCTTTTGCACCAGCCGCTTACGCCCCATCGCCACGCCAACGTGATTCATCGCGGCAATCACCGCTAAATCCGAACGATCGAAGCCAATACCCGACGATTGCGGCAAATCGACGGAAAATGTCTGCGCCCAGCTGAACCACTCATCGGTGCCGGAATCGTTGCTCCACGCCTGACGATCGTGCAGCAGCGTACAGTGGCGAAGATTGCCGGGGTTCTGCTGTAGCTGATGCTGGCGCGCGTAATCCGCCGTGCAGACCGGTACGATGGCCTCATCCATCAGAAAATGGTGGCTCAGCTGCGAGGAAGGCGCATCATCGAAGTAGATTGCCAGATCGATGCCCGCGCGCTGCATATTGACGTTATCGTTGCCGGTCAGCACGGTAAGCGAGATCGACGGATAGCGGCGGGTAAAATCGCCGAGCGCGGGAACCAGCCAGCACTGGGCGATGGACGGGCGCGAATAGACCGTTAACGTCCCCGACAGCTCCTGGTTTTTAATATCCAGAATTTCCTGGTTCAGGCTATCCAGCGAGGACTTCAGCGCCCAGAACACCCGCTTACCTTCATGCGTCAGCTCTACTTTGCGGTGCGAGCGCACAAACAGCTGGATCCCCAGCTCTTCTTCCAGCTGATTGATACGGTGGCTCACCGCGCTGGGCGTCAGCGACAGCTCCTCCGCCGCCAGCGCAAACGACTCATGCCGGGCGGCGACTTCAAAGGTATACAGCTTCGATAGCTGCCAGCCGTTAAGCAGGCGAGTGCCTAACTCTTTTAGCGTCTCCATCTCTTACTCCTTCACAATTCCCCGCCGAGTGTAAGAAATTTTTCGCGCCAGCTGCGCATTAAAGATGAATAAAAGTGATGCATAGCACACATAACAGACAATTTTAGAGCAAAATCACCTTTTTGATTCAATCTGATTCACCTGAAGGGCCGTTTATATCGTTTGTCAGCGCGTGCCGTTTTTCTGTTCAATACCCATAGATTATTCACAGGCGAGGTGGGGTATGGAATCTCAGATCTGGGTTGTGAGCACGCTGCTGATCAGCATCGTGTTGATTGTATTAACTATCGTCAAACTGAAGTTTCACCCGTTTCTGGCGCTACTGCTGGCAAGCTTTTTCGTCGGTGCCATGATGGGCATGAGCCCGCTGGATATGGTTAACGCCATTGAGAGCGGGATTGGCGGCACGCTGGGCTTCCTTGCGGCGGTGATTGGGCTGGGAACGATTCTCGGCAAAATGATGGAGGTCTCCGGCGCAGCGGAACGTATCGGCCTGACGCTCCAGCGCTGCCGCTGGCTGTCCGCTGACGTTATTATGGTGCTGGTGGGCCTGATTTGCGGGATCACCCTGTTCGTTGAAGTGGGCGTGGTGCTGCTGATTCCGCTGGCGTTTTCCATTGCCAAAAAGACCAACACGTCGCTGCTGAAGCTGGCCATCCCGCTGTGTACGGCGCTGATGGCGGTGCACTGCGTGGTGCCGCCGCATCCGGCTGCGCTGTTCGTCGCCAACAAGCTGGGCGCGGATATCGGAACGGTGATCGTTTACGGTCTGCTGGTGGGCCTGCTGGCCTCGCTGGTCGGCGGCCCGCTGTTCCTGCGGCTCCTCGGCAACCGCCTGCCGTTTAAAGCGGTGCCGGCTGAGTTTGCCAACCTCGAAGTGCGCAAAGAAGAGACCCTGCCGTCGCTGGGCGCCACGCTGTTTACGGTGCTGCTGCCGATCGGCCTGATGCTGGTAAAAACCATCGCCGAACTGAATATGACCAAAGGCGGCACGCTGTATATGCTGCTGGAGTTTATCGGCAATCCGATCACCGCCATGTTTATCGCCGTCTTTGTGGCCTACTACGTGCTGGGTATCCGCCAGAATATGGGCATGAGCACTCTGCTGACGCATACGGAAAACTGTTTCGGTTCTATCGCCAATATCCTGCTGATTATCGGCGCAGGCGGGGCCTTTAACGCCATTCTGAAAACCAGCGGCCTGGCCGATACGCTGGCGGTGATTCTGTCGAACCTCGATATGCACCCGATTCTGCTGGCCTGGCTGGTGGCGCTGATTCTGCATGCCGCCGTCGGTTCCGCCACCGTCGCCATGATGGGCGCAACCGCCATCGTCGCGCCGATGCTGCCGCTCTATCCCGGCGTGAGCCCGGAAATCATCGCTATCGCCATCGGCTCCGGCGCGATTGGCTGCACTATCGTGACGGATTCCCTGTTCTGGCTGGTTAAGCAGTACTGCGGGGCAAGCCTTAACGAAACGTTCAAATACTATACCACGGCGACCTTTATCGCTTCGCTGCTTGCACTGGCCGGTACATTCCTGCTTTCTTTCATCATCTGAGCGCAAAGAGACGTAATATGAAAAACGCTGACATGACCACTTTACTCGCCCAGTTTCCTCTACTGGAGGAGCTGATAGCCCTGAAAGAAACCACCTGGTTTAACCCGTCAACGACGTCGCTGGCGGAGGGGTTACCCTACGTTGGCCTGACGACTGAAGACGTTCAGGACGCCCACGCCCGCCTCGATCGTTTTGCGCCCTATCTGGCGGAAGCCTTTCCGGAAACCGCCGCCACCGGCGGTATTATCGAATCCGAGCTGGTGGCCATCCCGGCAATGAAGGCCCGGCTGGAAAAAACCTTTCGTCAGCCCATTGCTGGCGATCTGCTGCTGAAGAAAGACAGCCACCTGCCGATTTCCGGCTCGATTAAGGCCCGCGGCGGCATTTATGAAGTCCTGACCCACGCGGAAAAACTGGCGATCGACGCGGGATTGTTAAACACAGCCGACGACTACCGCAAGCTGCTGACCCCCGAGTTCAGGACGTTCTTCAGCCAGTACAGCATCGCCGTTGGCTCCACCGGCAACCTGGGGATGTCGATTGGCATAATGAGCGCGCGCATCGGCTTCAAGGTGACGGTCCATATGTCCGCCGACGCCAGAGCGTGGAAAAAGGCCAAACTGCGCAGCCACGGCGTGACGGTGGTGGAGTACGAAGAGGATTACGGCGTGGCGGTTGAGCAGGGGCGTAAAGCCGCCGAGTCCGACCCGAACTGCTTCTTTATCGATGATGAGAACTCGCGCACCCTGTTCCTCGGCTACTCCGTGGCCGGCGAGCGGCTAAAAGCGCAGTTTGCCCGCGAAGGGCGCGTGGTGGATGCCAGTCATCCGCTGTTTGTTTATCTGCCGTGCGGCGTTGGCGGCGGCCCCGGCGGCGTGGCGTTTGGCCTGAAGCTGGCGTTTGGCGATAACGTCCACTGCTTCTTCGCCGAACCGACCCACTCCCCTTGCATGCTGCTGGGGGTGTATACCGGCCTGCATGACCAGATTTCGGTTCAGGATCTGGGAATTGATAATCTGACCGCCGCGGACGGTCTGGCGGTAGGCCGCGCTTCCGGTTTCGTTGGCAGGGCAATGGAGCGCCTGCTGGATGGGTTCTACTCTCTCGATGACCAGACAATGTACGACATGCTGGGTTGGTTAGCCGAGGAAGAAGGTATTCGCCTGGAGCCGTCCGCGCTGGCCGGCATGGCCGGGCCGCAGCGGGTCTGCGCCAGCCAGGCGTATCAGCAGATGCACGGTTTCACCGCCGGGCAGATGCGCAATGCGACCCACCTTGTGTGGGCAACCGGCGGCGGCATGGTGCCGGAAGAGGAGATGGCGCAGTATCTGGCAAAAGGACGGTAAACCTCCCGTCAGGTCAACGCGATGGCGACGAAGCTTCTTTCGTCGCCATTTTTTAGCGCAGCAGATGCATAAGCTCAACCGGCGAACGATGCTGATTGAGTAGATCGCGCAGAACGCGCATATAGGGGGCGCTCCAGCTATAAAACTGCCGGTAACCCTCGCATAGCGCATTGGAGCCATCCTCCAGACGCAGCTGCGGGCAGCCCCCACCGCATAATCTTAGCCAGGCGCAGCCCGCGCAGGCTGGCCCCGGCGGATTGTTGGCATACTGCACCGACTCGCCGCGCCAGGCGCGCAGCGTGGCCTCAAACAGCGGCACGACGATGCGGTTAGCATCTTCTTTAACCCAAATCGCAAACACCGCGCAGAGGAAATCCCCCCACAGCCGGGCGTCGGAAGGTTGCAGATGGGGAATAAACTTGATGGCCACGGCTCCCTGAGCGCTCAGCTGATGGTAGACACGCTCGGGGCGTTGGCACGCCTGACGATCGATAATGACTTCCTGTACCGGAAGATCGCTCGCCAGCGATTTGCAGTTCCCGCAGTGCCGATCGTCACCGTAATCGGCCTGACATCCTGTCATGTCATATCCTTAATAAACAAAATCACCTGTCGTATATGGGTTACAGCAAACAACAATGACAGGGAAAGTACTGCGAATGCGATCAAAAATTTGTCACGAACCGCCTGCGGCTGAGCAAAATCGCTTTGCTCAACGTTCATCAGATTGCGGCTGCGGGTATAGCGCCAGAGGATAAGGGCGGCGAACGGCAATATGCACAGCGAAATCCAGAATGCGATCCCCGCCTGATGCCAGTGGTGCTTAATCGCCAGCGCCAGCAGCGCGCCATAGCCTAAAAGGGTGCGAAACCAGGCCAGCGACGTACGCTCCGGCTGCAGGCCCGGATCGCTCTCGCGACGCGCCCGGCGATTATCCGGCATAGAGCACCAGCGCCATCACCACCACGATGACGAGGGTCAGCAGAATACTGATCAGCAGCAGCGTGCGTGTATAGGGAAGATCCTGTTTAAGCCGCATCGCCTTTTCGTTGCTCAGCCAGCGTATATAGCCGTAAATCGCCAGACCGCCGGCAAACAGGCACAGCAGCAGCGCCAGAATTTCGCGAATCAGCGGCGTAGCGAAATCCGGCGCCAGCTGGTCCAGGCCGACGCCACCGGCTAAAAAGCCTAGCGAAGTGCGGATCCACGCCAGAAAGGTACGTTCATTCGCCAGCGAGAAGCGGTAATCCGGCGCTTCACCAAGGCGGGATATTTTCATCATGACTCCTTGATGGATTCCCGGTTGCGTAAAATACCGCCGATTCTACCTGACTGCCAAAGCGGAGGGCATTAATAATCGCCCCGTTTCAGAGGAAGCTCAGGCCTGATAACCGTATAAAGTCGGGCTATCAGGCCGATAAATGAATAACCGGCACCCTGTGGCTGCCGGTCAGCAGGATTAATGCAGTTCCGGCCAGTACGCTTTATTGGCCGCAATCAGGTCATCAAGAATCGCTTTCGCAACGGATGCGCTCGGCACGGTTTTCGACAGCGCAATGGCCTGCCACAGCTTGTGATAAGAGCGCTGTTCCCAGGCATCCACCACCAGTTTTTCCACCGCAACCTGCTGGCTCATCATCCCTTTCTGGAAGTGGGGAATGTCGCCTACCGTCAGCGGCTCCGGTCCGTTGTGGCCAACCAGGCACGGAATTTCCACCATCGCATCGGCGTCAAAGTTATGAATCGCCCCGTTGTTTGGCACAATCAGCAGCATGCGTTCCTGAGTATTAAAGGCAATCGCCGCCGCCAGATCGACGATGTAGGACGCGTGTTCGTCAATTTCCAGATCGCCTGCGGAGGAGTGGCCCGCAGCAATAATGGCCCGACAGGCGCTAAAGACGTTTTTCTCACGGTGATCCATCACCTCGTTGGCGCGGGTGCGTTCCGGATTGGAGTGCGCCACGACGTAGTCCGGGAACAGATAATACTTAAGGTAAGTATTTGGCATCGTATCCGGATCCAGCGCCTGCACGTCCTTCGCCTTGGCGAAGGTGTCGTTCCAGCTCGCCTCGGTATGGGGATCGTTTGATGGCGGAACATAGCCGAATTTCGCCACATGTTCGCGCAGTTTCGGCATCAGATCGTTACCCTGCAGATCTTCAATCGAGGTCCACCAGCCGAAGTGGTTCAACCCATAGTAGCGCACGCGCATCTGCTTGCGGTCCTTGAGGCCGACGATTTGCGCCATCCGCCCTTCGATACCGATCGGCATATCGCAAATGTTGAGAATTCTGGCGTTCGGACGCAGGCGACGGGTCGCTTCCGCCACAATGGCCGCCGGGTTGGAGTAGTTCAGCATCCAGGCGTTCGGCGAATATTTTTCCATATAGTCCACCAGCTCCAGGACGCCGCCGATGGAGCGCATACCGTAGGCGATACCGCCAGGGCCGCAGGTTTCCTGCCCCAGCACGCCGTGGCGCAGCGGAATTTTTTCATCTTTTTCACGCATCGGGTATTTGCCCACGCGGATATGCGCCATCACGAAATCAACGTCGGTAAAAGCCGCCTGCGGGTCGGTGGTATAGCTGAATTCAATCTCCGGCGCCTGCTCTTTGAGGATCACTTTGCACGCCTCGGCGATGGTCTCCTGACGCGCGCCGTCGTTGTCGTAAAATTTCAGCGACCGCAGCGGGAAGCGATCCTGGTTCGCTAACAGCATCAGCACGATGCCCGGGGTGAAGGTACTGCCGCCGCCTGCGATAACAACTGAGAATTTTTTCATGATACTGCCTCCGTCATGGTGGTTTGTTCGGTCTGTAGAGAATCTTTGATGAGGGTTTCCAGCTGGTCGCGGACCTGAGGAACGTGCAGGCCGACGATGACCTGAATTCCGTTGCCGCGGCGGACTACGCCGTGGGCGCCCAGCGCTTTAAAGACGTCGTCGCTTTGCGTCTTCGCCATATCGACCAGCGCGATGCGCAGTCGGGTGGCGCAGTTATTAATGCTTTCGATATTGCCCGCCCCGCCCAGCGCCTGCAGGAAGCCGGCGGCCTGGCCCAGTTTGGTATCCGCGGCCCCCGCGGCGCTGGTTTTGCCGCGCGCGGCCTGGTAATCCGCTTTGCTATAGAGCTTAATTTCACTCTCTTCGCGGCCCGGCGTTTTCAGGTTCAGGCGCAGAATCAACGTGCGGAAGATGACGAAGTAGAGCGCGGTGAAGCACACGCCAACGCCTATCTGGATAAACATCATTGAGGCATGGTTGTGGAACATGGGGATCCAGTTTTGCGGCAGGAACTGGTCGAGCAGGCCGCCGCCAAAGTTGCCTACCACGCCGCAGATATACATCACCGTCGCCATAGTGGCCGCCAGCACCGCATGGACTGCAAACAGCAGCGGCGAGATAAACAGGAAGGTGAACTCTAACGGCTCGGTTATTCCCACCAGTACGGCGGTCAGGGTGGCGGGAATCAGCAGACCGGCGACTTTCACGCGATTTTCCGGCGCGGCGGTGTAGTAGAGCGCCAGCGCGATACCCACGGAACCAAAGACCTTCGAGTTACCGTGCAGCGCGAATCCGCCTTCCGGGAAGAGGGTTTTCAGCGCCTCGGTACTCTGGCTGAACTCATGTAAATGCTGCGCCCAGTAAACCTGAATACCGCTTTCCACTACCGCCGGGCCGAAAATAAACGGTCCGTAGACAAAGTGATGTAAACCGGTCGGGATCAGAATGCGCTCAAGGAAAATATAGACCCAGACCCCCAGCGCCCCGGCCGAGCGTAAGAAGGCCTGCAGCGATTCAATGCCCATCTGCACTTTTGGCCAGCCAAGCAGGGTCAGCCAGGCGCAGGGGATCATCGCCAGGAAGGCGACAATCACCACAAACGAGGAGCCCTGGAAAATCCCCAGAAACACCGGCAGCGGTTTATCGAAGTAGCGGTTATGCAGGGCGGTCACCAGCCCGGAGATAACAATCGCGCCGATAATGCTGGTATCGAGCGTTTTAATCCCGGCCATCATCGTCAGGCCGCTGCCTGGCGTCGGCTCCACGGAAAAATCGACGCCGAAGAAGTGGCCCCAGGTCATTCCCATGGCGTTGATGAAGTAGTTCCAGGTGAGGAAGCTGACCAGTACCGCCAGGCAGGCCCGGCCCTGGGCCTGTTTCGCCAGGCCGATCGGCAGACCGACGGCGAAAATCAGCGGCATATTACGAAAGACGGTCCAGCCGCCCTCTTCAACAATGTGAACGATCTGAGCAAATAAACTATCGGGTGCTGTGAGCGCTTCCCCGACGAACATCGGGTTGCGCAGCATAATGGCGATACCCACCACGATCCCAGCGAAAGGAAAGAGTAAAACCGGGGTAAACATGGCGCCGCCAAAGCGTTGTATTTGACTGAGCATTTGAAAATCCTCATATAACAACTTATAGGGTGAGTGGCCTTATCCATACCCGGCATGCTTCACGTACCACGGTGAATGATTCAGGGTAATTATTTGTACTGGCCTGAAACGAGAATAGAAATTTGCCCGGTCGACAACATGCGGCGCCGTTACGATTCGTGATCGCTTTCATGGTTTTAATTGCGCCAATGTTGTCTACTTTTTAAGTAAAAATTAGACATTCTGAATTGCGCTTATTACGCCTCTGTAACCAAGCGTATTTATCCATATGTATTAACTCTATTTTTAAAGCTAATAATCCGTGCATCATCGTTTTCAACTGAGTGAATAGAGGTCTACTGGTGATCTACAAATCCATCGCCGACAGATTACGTTTGCGCCTCAACTCCTCCGATTTCGAAGTCGGCAGCCCGCTTCCCGGGGAAAAAAAGCTGGCGGAAGAGTTCGGCGTCGCGCGCATGACTATCCGCAAAGCCATCGATCTGCTGGTCACCTGGGGACTGGTGGTGCGTCGGCACGGCTCCGGCACCTACGTCGCCCGCAAAGACCTGCATCATGAAACCAGCAATCTGACCGGGCTGGCCGAGGTGCTGCGCAAGCAGGGTAAAGAGGTGGTCAGCCGGGTATTGGTTTTTGAGGTGATGCCCGCCCCCCCGGCTATCGCCAGCCTGCTGCGGATACAAATTGATGAACGGATCTACTTCTCGCGCCGGGTGCGCTATGTCGATGGCAAGCCGCTAATGCTGGAGGACAGCTATATGCCGGTGAAGCTGTTTCGCAATCTGTCGCTGGTGCATCTGGAAGGGTCGAAGTTCGATTACATCGAGAAGGAGTGTGGCATAACCATTAGCGGCAACTATGAAACGCTGTCGCCGGTGCTGGCGGACAGGCAGCTGGCGCAGTCGATGAACGTGCCGGAGCAGACGCCGCTGCTGCGTATAACCTCCCTGTCCTACAGCGACAGCGGCGAGTTTCTTAACTATTCGGTGATGTTCCGTAACGCCAGCGAGTATCAGGTGGACTACCACCTGCGGCGCGTCCAGGCGGAGAATCCGTTAACCTATCCCCCAGAACAGCACCGCCAGTAGCTGCGGCGTAATAATACGTAAGAACATGACCAGCGGATAAACGGTCGCGTAAGAGAGCGCCGCCGCGCCGCTGGTGGCATGCAGGTTGTTGGCAAAGGCCAGCGCGGGCGGGTCGGTCATTGAACCGGCCAGCATCCCGCACAGGGTCAGGTAGTTCATCTTCGCCAGCATCCGCGCCAGAATACCGACAGCCAGCAGTGGGATAGCGGTGATAAAGATGCCGTAGACAATCCAGCTCATGCCATCACCGTCAATCAGCGTCGCCACAAAATCGCCGCCGGATTTCAGGCCAACCACCGCGAGGAACAGCACAATGCCCAGCTCGCGCAGCGCAAGGTTAGCGCTGGGCGGCATAAACCAGTAGAGCTTACCGATGCTGCCGATACGCCCGAGGATCAGCGCCATAATCAGCGGCCCCCCAGCCAGGCCCAGCTTCAGCGCCGCCGGGAACCCCGGAATAAACAGCGGAATGGAGCCCAGCAGCACGCCCAGGCCAATACCGATAAATACCGGCAGCATCTGCACCTGCTGCAGTTTTTGCTGGGCGTTGCCCAGCTCGGCGGCCACCGCGTCAATCGCCTCCGGACGGCCGACGAGGTTAAGAATATCGCCGAACTGCAGGCTGGCATGGCTGCTGGCGACCAGCTCAACCCCGGCGCGATTGAGTCGCGAGATCACCACGTCATAGCGCTGTTTAAAGTGCAGATCGCGTATGCGTTTACCCAATACTTTTTCGTTAGTGACCACCACGCGCTCGACTTTCAGATCGGTACCGCGCGTGGAGAGCGAAGTGGAAACCTCCTTGCCAATCACCAGCTGGGCATTGTGTAAATCCTCCGGTCGCCCGACCAGGTGCAGCAGGTCCCCGAGCTGAATCAGGGTATTCGGCGCGGGCACCATTAGCATCTCCTCGCGCTTGAGGCGCGAGCAGATCAGCTTGTCGCTGTTAAGCATCGGCACATCCTGAATCGCCATATTGTTCAGGTTGGGGTTTTCGACCCGCACGTTGATGGTCTGAAGATGCGCGTGGCCGTTGCCGCTGATCTCGTCAAACTGCTGGGCTTCTTTCTCGACGTTGATGCGGAAAAACAGTCGCACCAGCCACATGGTCAGCAAAATGCCGCAGATACCAAACGGATAGGCCATGGCGTAGCTCATCCCCATCTGATCGACGGTATCAAGCGGCACGCCAAGGTCGCGCAGGATCTGCTGCCCGGCCCCCAGCGCAGGCGTGTTGGTTACCGCGCCGGAGAAGATGCCGAGCACCACGGGAAGAGGGATATCGAACAGTTTATGCAGGACCGCGGTGACCAGGCCGCCGAGAATGACGATCAGAATAGCGAAGAGGTTCAGCCGCAGGCCGGAGACGCGCAGCGAGGCGAAGAAGCCCGGCCCCACCTGGATACCGATGGTATACACGAAGAGAATCAGGCCAAATTCCTGAATAAAGTGCAGCATAGGGCTGCTGAGCGTAATGCCCGCCTGGTCCACAAAGTGGCCGACGATAATACCGCCAAACAGCACGCCTCCGATACCGAAGCCGACACCGCGCACTTTTACATTGCCGATCCACAATCCGACGACCGCCACCAGCGCCAATACGCTAACGGTCAATGCTATATCACTCATCGTCTCTTCCCTGTGTATAACATTACTCACAATGAGGATTATGACCGGTACTCACCAGGCTGTATGCCGCCTGGCGCACAATAATCACGGGATCAGCCAACGACCATTTTGTTGAACACAGCAAGAAAGGACAAAGTAATGCGTATCACACACAAAAAAGCCCCGAACATCGGGGCTTTATAGGTGGTTAGCTTAATTAGCTATCTAACGCGGGGCGCTCGCTGATGGCGATACGCTGCGGGGCGATCTGTTCCGGCTCGTTGCGGGTCAAATCGATATGCAGCAGGCCGTTGGTAAAGGTTGCCCCGGAGACTTCCATATTTTCGGCGAGCGTGAAGCTCAGGCTAAACGCCTGGTTAACCAGCCCCTGGTGCAGCCATTTGGTCTCTTTTTCCGGCTGCTGCGGCGCGCCTTTTACCGTCAGGCGCGTGCCTTCAAGCTGGATATCCAAATCTTCCTGACGGAAACCGGCCAGCGCAAGGGTAATGCGATAGTGGTTGTCGTCGCTTTTTTCGATGTTATAGGGCGGGAAGCTCTGGCTTTCACCGGCGGTTTGTAGCGCGTTGGCCAGTTTGTCAAAACCGATCCATTGACGCAGCAGCGGGGATAAATCGTAGTTACGCATAGTCTTTCTCCTTCTAAGAAGCGAGTGGATATCTGCAAATCCTGTGGATTCGCCTTTGCCCCCTGACGGCGGGCAGTTTTTTTGAATGAATACCGGGCCGCCTTCGCGGCCCAACAAATTAGTTGATCTCGATACGGCGCGGCTTATTCGCTTCAGGAATAACTCGCTCAAGTTCGATATACAGCAGACCGTTTACCAGGTTGGCGCCGCGAATATGAATATTTTCCGCAAGCTGGAATTTACGCTCAAAATTGCGTTCAGCGATGCCCTGATACAGGTAAGTGCGCTCTTTCTGCTCGGCGGCATGGGCGCCTTTTACGATAAGCAGATTATCCTGCGCGGTAATTTCCAGTTCGCTCTCGGCAAAACCGGCAACGGCAATCGCGATGCGGTAGTTGTTCTCGTCTACTAACTCAACGTTGTACGGAGGATAGCCGCCATTACTCTGGCTTTGATTATTTTCTAACAGATTGAAAAGGCGGTCGAAACCAATAGCAGAACGATACAGCGGGGAGAGATCGAAATTACGCATAATACATAGCTCCTGAAATCAGCGAGAATTATCTGACCTTCCATCATGGACAGGCCGTTATTACCCGGAATACCCATTCGGCGTATTCTCCGGGAGACACATTCCTAAAATGGGTATATCCATGACCTTTTCAAGGGGAAATGGGCAATTTTTTTTGCAGTTTGCGGTCTATTGCTTAGACTGGAGGGACAGCACAAAAGGCAAAGTGCGACGCCTGCCACAGTGCGGCGCAATGGCACTATGCATCCATGGAATGGCCCGATATAACCGATATGTACGCCATTCTTCAGGCCGCGGCTCTGTTGGCTGCGCCCTGCATGATTTTGTACATAGAAGGTTCTATCAACGCCCGTAACGATGACGGAAAAATGATGAAAAACGGTCTGTTAAAGCTGGTCCTGTTTAGCGGGATGATAAGTTTAGGCGGTTGCTCCAGCGTGATGTCACATACCGGCGGTAAGGAAGGAACCTATCCGGGAACGCGCGCCAGCGCGCAAATGCTGGGAGATAGCGATGCCAACTGGGGTACGAAATCCCTGGTGGCGCTGGATATGCCGCTCACGGCCGTTATGGACACGCTGCTGCTACCGTGGGATATGTTCCGCACCGATAGCTCGGTTAAATCGCGCGTGGAAAAGAGCGAGAAAGAGACGCTGGCGACCAACGCAGTGATCCCGCCAGCGCCAATGCCGAACCCCTGATTTAGCGGGCCGTTGCAGTTACCCACAGCTGGCGGTAACCGTCCACCTCCTCCATCCAGGCAAGCTGTTTGCCGTCTGGCGAAAAGACGACCGCGTCGGCCGAAGGCGGATTGACATGCTCATCAGTCAAAAAGTCGATTTCCCCGCTCCGCGCATCACAAAGCGCGATGCGGTTTTCCAGCACAAAGCCCAGCCATTTTCCTGACGGATGCCAGTTAAACGCCGACTGGATATCGGATCGGCTGTTGGTCAGCTGCCGCAGCTTGTCTCCCTGCGCCGAGATAAGCCACATTTGCACCACGCCGGCCTCGTCGCGCATCAGAAAAGCGATGTCCGTTGCCGACGGATTAGCGCGCACCCAATGACGCGGCGTATTCACCAGTCCCGGGTAACGGCGTTGGTGGGTAAACGTTAAGCGACGCTGAACAACGCCGGCAGGGGGCGCCGGCATCGTGGTTTCCGTTCCTGCCAATGGCGCATCGCCAGACTGCTTCCAGCCCTGCTCGCTCTCCGGCAGCTCGACAATAAATAGCTCCGGTACTTTGTCGCCATTTACCGCCAGCGTATCGCCAATAAACGCCAGCGCCCGGTTGCCCACCCAGCCCTCTTCATAGGCGCGATTAATCTCGTCGCTGCCCGGCGCGGGGGTTGGCGTTGTGCGGCTGACCAGCACGCACCAGTGGCTGCCGCCGTATTCTCGTGGATGATCCCCACGCGGTACTACCGGGCCATAGGGAACCGCCACGCCAACGTTGCGCAAATCCAGCGCCGGATCGCGTTCATGCAGCACGTGGTCGTTATAGGTAAAGCTGACAAATTCGCCGCTCGGGCTGAAGACATGCACATGGCTGCCGCCGCGCAGCGCGCCGGGTGTATAGGGGGCGGAAATATCCATCGCATCGAGGTTATGCGTATCTCCCTGCCAGGAGACCACGCCGCGACGATGGTGGAAATCGTAATGCCAGCGCTCGTCAGGGTTTTCCGGGCCGTGGATAAAGACATATTTATCTATCGATGGATGAACGGTCACCACGCCAACGTACGCGCCCTGTCCGGCACGGTAGAGGATCTCAACCTCTCCCGTCTCGACATTCACCCGCTCGATGGTTTCGCCGGTAAAAGAGGCGCCAGAGGGACGAACGTCGAAAACCAGCCACCGGCTGTCCGCCGTCCAGGCGCGCGTGTTGGTAAGCTGATGATGACGGGGAGCAAAGGTGACTTGTTTCATAAACATACCCTGATGCGAGACTTTCGCATCAGGGTATCGTATCGGAAAGAATTAGCCTACTCGTTTGACATCCCCCACCAGCAGGATGTAAGAGAGCGCGCCCACCAGCGCAATAACGGAAATATAAACCAGCGCAGGGGCAAAACCATAATCCTGGGCCAGATAGCCCACCACCAGCGGAACGGTGATACCGCCCAGCCCGCCGACGAAATTAAACATCCCACCGGTCAACCCGATAAGCCGCATCGGCGCAAGCGAAGAGACCAGCGACCAGGTAATGGAAGCGAAGCCGTTACCGAAGAAGGCCAGCGCCATCAGGACCATAATCCACACCGGATCGTTGGTATAGTTTGCGCCCATGATGCAGGTCGAGATCAGCAGGCCGCAGATAATCGGGGTTTTACGCGCGGCGCCTAATGAGAAACCTTTTCTCACCAGCCTGTCCGCCAGCCAGCCGGAGAGCAGCACGCCAACAAAGGCGGCAAGAAACGGAACCGTGGTCATAAAGCCCGCTTTCAGCGCCGTAATCCCCTTTTCCTGGGTCAGATAGTTAGGGAACCAGGTCAGGAAGAACCACAGCGTCGAGGTCACGGCAAACTGTCCAAGGTAAACGCCAATCAGTTTGCGATGGAATACCAGCTTCCAGTCGGCTTTGGTCAGCGGCTGCCGCGCCTCTTTTTTAACGGGCGCATCGCCGTCCACCAGACCACCGCCGTCGCGAATATAATCCAGCTCGGCTTTGCTGATGCTTTTCGTCAGACGCGGCGGCTGATAAACCTTAATCCAAATCAGTGACCATACGATCCCGATAGCGCCGGTAACGATAAATACCCAGTGCCAGCTCAGCATTTCCTGAATCCACATTAATAGCGGGGTCAGGAATGCCAGCCCGACAAACTGGCCTGAGGTGTAAAAACCGACGGCTGATGCGCGCTCGTGCTCCGGAAACCAGCTGGTCACCATGCGATTATTGGTGGGAAACGCCGGCGCTTCAAATATCCCGGTAATCGCGCGCAGGCCAATCAACGACATCAGCCCCGTGGCAAATCCCTGCAGTAGCGTCGCCACCGACCAGCCAAAAATAGCGATAAAGTAGGTCAGCCTCGAGCCCACGCGGTCAAGGAACCAACCGCCGGGAATCTGGCAAAGCGTATACAGCCACGCGAAGGCGGAAAATACATATCCCATTTCCGCTTTGGTAATACCAAACTCTTCCTGAATATGCGCCGATGCCACCGCAAGGTTGGCGCGATCAACATAACAAATCACCACGGTAATAAAGATCATAATCAGCGTCAAATAACGACGACGCCCGGGTTTTGCAGCTGTAACTGAAATATCCATCGCAATCTGTCTCCAGATTTTGGGCATAGCGAGGCCGCTCACCATGCCCGGTAATTTACAGAGGGTTTATTTAAATTTTTTATTAATAACTTAACCGTAATGCGCTAAATAATTTGTGCTGGGGAAAGGCGGCAAATTTTCGCATTCCCGGGAGCATACATTAGTATGTGACTGGGATAAGAAAATGCAGCCAACGCATCAGCAGCGCAAAGTATGACGCGCATTTACCATTCGGCGACGCTACCATCCTCATGCCGCCACAACGGATTACGCCAGTCCGGCGCATTCTGACTTAATTCAATGACCCGCGCTTCATCGATTTCTACGCCAAGCCCGGGCTTCATTAATGGTTTAAAGAAACCGCCTTCCATATTGAAGTCGTCTTTATTTTTCACAAAGTCGAGTAATTCCGCGCCCTTGTTATAGTGAATGCCCATACTTTGCTCCTGGAAGACGGCGTTATAGGAGACAAAATCGACGTGCAGGCAGGCGGCAAGCGCAACAGGCCCCAGCGGGCAGTGCGGCGCCAGCGCCACGTCGTAGGCTTCGGCCATTCCGGCGATTTTATAGCACTCGGTAATACCGCCCGCGTGCGACAGATCGGGTTGGAGAATGGCCAGCCCACCGGCTTCCAGCACGCGTTTAAACTCGAAGCGCGAGAACATGCGTTCGCCCGCCGCGATAGGAATCGAGGTTTGCGCCGCCAGTCGCGGATAATATTCCGCCTGCTCGGCAAGAACCGGCTCTTCAATAAACAGCGGGCGATATTGCTCCAGCTCTTTAATCAGCACCTTCGCCATTGGCGCGCTAACGCGGCCGTGAAAATCGAGACCGAACTCAATTTCATTGCCGAACGCTTCGCGAATTTGCGCGACGGTATTCACCGCCGCATCCACCGCGCGAGAATTATCGATCAGCCCCAGCTCTTCGCAGCCGTTTAATTTGAAGGTATCAAAACCAATACCGCGCAGCTTCTTGATGCCATCAATCACCTCTGCCGGACGGTCGCCGCCAACCCAGCTGTAGGCTTTGATTTTGTCACGCACCAGGCCGCCCATTAGCTGCCAGACCGGCGCGTTCAGCACTTTGCCTTTAATATCCCACAGCGCCTGGTCGATACCGGCGATGGCGCTCATTAAAATCGGGCCGCCGCGGTAAAAGCCCGCGCGGTACATCACCTGCCACAGGTCGTTAATCCGCGCCGGATCCTGGCCTATGAGATAATCGCCGAGCTCATGCACCGCCGCCTCTACGGTGCGCGCGCGCCCTTCAATCACGGGCTCGCCCCAGCCAACCACGCCTTCGTCGGTTTCAATTTTTAGAAACATCCAGCGCGGGGGTAAACGATACGTGGTGAGTTTGGTTATTTTCATTGCACTGCCTCTCGATACGCTTTAACAAATGCTGCCGCCTGCCGTTGGGTACGCTCTACGGATTGGCCAGCGCGATAGAGATCGCTGCCCAGCCCGGCACCGGTACAGCCTGCTTTTATCCACTGCGCCAGATTTTCCGGCGTCACGCCGCCCACCGCAAAAACGGGCACCTCCGGCGGCAAAACGGCCTTTAGCGCTTTGATGTAGTCAGGGCCAAAAGCCGAAGATGGGAAGACTTTCAACGCCTGAGCCCCGGCGTCCAGCGCGGCGAACGCTTCCGTCGCCGTCGCGCATCCGGGGCAAACCGTCATGCCGTAGCTCACCGCACGGCGAATGACCTCGGGCTGAATATTGGGCGTGACGATAAGCCTGCAGCCCATTCGGGCAAGCTGGTCCACCCGCTCTGCATTAAGCACGGTGCCCGCGCCAATCAGCGCCTTATCACCATAAGCCTCAACAACGGCGGGAATACTCTTTTCCCACTGCGGTGAGTTGAGCGGAATTTCAACGGCGTCGAAGCCGGCGTCGATCGCCGCCCCCACGTGCGCCAGCGCCTCTTCCGGCGTAATCCCGCGCAGGATAGCGATAAGCGGTAAGTTAGTTTGCCACTGCATGGATGATGCTCCTTATTCCTGTCTGAAATGCGTTGTCGCCCGACACCACGATGGTCTGACGGCCAATGGCGCTCAGTGCCTGCTGATAGCGGTTCGCCAGCGTCTCGCCGGCGACAATGGTGACCTGCTGGTCGCGAAAGCGTTGGCTCAGGGTGGCGACTTCCGCGCCAATCAGCAGTCCCGACAGAAACTCGCCGACATGCGCGCGCGGCAGCGAATCCAGCACGTGTGAAGCGCGAACCTCAAAAAGCTGCGGCAGGATGTCTGGCGAATGCAGGCCGCGCTCAAGCCCGGCGTTAAACGCGTCAGGAGCAGAGACCTGCTCCGGTAACCCGGCGCCGACCAGCGAGTGGCGCAGCAGCAGATGATGCAGTTCGCCGGTCATCACCGTGCGAAAGTCGTTAATTTGTTGGCGGTCTGCCTGCACCCATTTGCAGTGGGTGCCGGGCATCACGTAGACGGAAGAAGGGGCTATCGCCCGCGCGCCGAGGAGCTGAGTCTCTTCGCCGCGCATCACATTATGGTTATCGTCGCGAGAGACGCTGAGTCCGGGAATAATCCAGACCTTGTCGCTAACGGCAGTTAATTGTTCACCAATGGCGGAGAAATGAACGGGAACCGGCAAGTAGGGTACCGCCTGCCAGCCGACGTTACTGCCGACCATTCCTGCCATCACCGCCGGGGTCGCGCCGTCGCGCCAGCCCCGGGTTATTTCGCTAAACACCGCGGCGGGGGAGTGTCCGTTCAGACGCGTGACGCCTGCTTCCGATTGCCTGCTCTCCAGGCACCGTTCGCCCTGATAGAGCCAGGCGCGCAGGTTGGTCGATCCCCAGTCAATTGCGATGTAGCGAGATGTCATGTGATTTCCTTTAACCTTCGTGTCGAGCTGGCGATCATGGTGAGCGCCGCCTGCTCCGCCGCTTCGCTGTCCTGATGCCGGATGGCGTCAAACAGCGCCTTATGTTCCTGGAGCGTTTTCGGCATGTTGGCCTCATCGCCCATCCACGTTCTTTCAAATACCGCCCGCTGTAGCGAGCTGATCGCCACGTTGAGCTGCTGCAGAACCGGGTTATGCACCGACTGCAGCACCGCCTCGTGATAGCGAATATCCGCTTCGTTAAACGCTTCCCTGTCCTGGTTATTGGCGATCATGTCGTTGAGCGCTTCTTCTATTTGCGCCAGGTCGCTCGACGTCGCGCGCTCTGCCGCCCAGCGGGCGATCGCGGGTTCAACCAGGTTACGTACCTCGCTCATCGCGCTAATCAGCCGCGGGTCGTAATCACTCTCCAGCACCCACTGTAAAACGTCGGTGTCGAGATAATTCCACTGGTTGCGCGGGGTAACGAACGCGCCGCGATAGCGCTTCATTTCAATCAGCCGTTTAGCCATCAACGAACGGAACACTTCGCGAATGATATTGCGCGAGGTGGCAAACTCCTCACACAGGTCGGCTTCAGCGGGCAGCGCAGAGCCGGGAACGTATTTGCCGCTGACAATCTGCTTGCCCAGCGTGATGACGATGCGATCGGTTTTATTGAGAGTCATGGAAAGTCCTTGTGCTCTGGATGTCTCTCTACTTTACCGCGACAGGCGGTTTTAACCGCAACTTTGTAGTACTAACGTGATGTCACTCGTCATTGCTATGGACACAATGTAGTACAACACAAACATGTTGTACTACAATTTAGATCACAAAAACGACAATTCGGTTTGGTGATTTTGCGGCGGGGTAAACTCAAGGCATAAAAAAACCCGCGATTAACGCGGGTTTTTCAGAAAGAGATTTTTAGTTTAAGACATATTTTTCAATAGCATATGCCACACCGTCTTCCAGATTGGATTTGGTGATAAAGTTTGCCGCTTCTTTGACGGCCGGAATCGCGTTATCCATCGCCACGCCGACGCCAGCGTATTCAATCATCGCGATGTCGTTTTCCTGATCGCCAATCGCCATCACCTCTTCCGGCTGGATGCCCAGCGCATCGGCCAGCGATTTCACGCCGGTACCTTTGGTGACGCGTTTATCAAGAATTTCAAGGAAGTACGGCGCGCTTTTCAGCACGGTGTACTTCTCTTTCACCTCAGCCGGAATGCGGGCGATAGCCTTGTCCAGAATCGCCGGCTCATCGATCATCATCACTTTCAGCAGCTGGATATTCGGATCCATCTTTTCGGCTTCGCAGAAGACCAGCGGGATCGTCGCCACGTAGGATTCATGTACCGTGTAATAGCTCACATCGCGGTTCGCGGTATACAGGGTGTTACGATCGAGCGCGTGGAAGTGGGAGCCGACATCGCGGGCCAGCTGTTCCAGATAGCGGTAGTCGTCGTAGCCCAGCGCGGTTTGCGCAACGGTACTACCGTCGCTCGCCTTCTGCACTAAAGCACCGTTATAGGTGATGCAGTAATCTCCAGGCTGCTCCATATGCAGTTCTTTCAGATAGCTGTGCACGCCAGCGTAAGGACGGCCGGTGGTCAGCACCACGTTGACGCCGCGTTCACGGGCTGCGGCAATCGCGGTTTTCACCGCAGGAGAGATAGTATGGTCAGGCAGCAGCAGCGTGCCGTCCATATCGATTGCAATCAGTTTAATAGCCATGAAATCCCCGGGTAAGATGAGTCCTTACTCATGCTAACGCGATTAAGCCCACAAAAATAGAGCTACATTGCGCAGCAGAACCCCCCCTTTTAGGCAAGATCCGGGGAACGGGGTCTTACTCGCGGGTGAGCACGATTTTGCCAAACGCACCGCGATCGAGGTGTTCAAGCGCCTGTGCAAGCTGGTTAAAGCGGTAACGGTGCTCAATCACCGGTTTCAGCCTGGTCACGTCAACGGCGCGGACAAAATCTTCCAGTGCGCGACGGTGCCCCACGCCAATACCTTGAATCACCGGGGATTTCAGCAACAGTTCGCCTGCCGGTAGCGAGATTTCACTGCCGGCCAGCACGCCGATGACCGAAATACGCCCATGAACCGCCACGGCGCGCAGGGAATGCCTCAGGTTCTCCCCGCCAACGGTTTCAATGATGTGGTCGATGCCGCGATCGTTCGTCAGTTCGTATATCCCTTCAGCCCAGTCGCCCTTAAGCCGGTTGATGCCATAATCGGCGCCGAGTTGTTTGGCCCGCGCCAGTTTTTCATCGCTCCCGGACGTGACAAAAACCTCTGCCCCCTGCGCTTTGGCAATTTGCAAAGCGAATATCGCCACACCGCCCGTGCCCTGCACCAGTACCGATTGCCCGGCGCGTAAATGACCGCGCTCCACCAGCGCGAACCATGCGGTAAGCCCGGCGCACGGTAACGTGCTGGCCTCGACGTCATCCAGGGTTTCCGGGGCGGCCACCAGCCCGTTTTCATTCACAATCACGTACTCAGACAGCATGCCCTGGAAGTAACCGCCGGTCGTTTTATAGGGCAAAGTGCGGGCGTCCGCTGTTGGCCTACCGTCGATCCACTCCGGGAAAAAGGTCGAGATGACGCGAGCGCCGGGTGTGAAACGCGTGACGCCCTCACCCGTACTTTCCACCACGCCCGCCATATCGGACGCCGGCGTAAACGGGAAGGAAAGCGCAATCGGCATGGTGCCTTCAATGACCATTTTATCGCGATAGTTGAGCGCAACGGCATTCACCCGTACGCGGACTTCACCCGGCCCTGGCTGCGGAACAGGCGCCTGGATGAGTTTGAGGTTGTCGCGCCCGAGGGCGTCCATGGACCAGCGTTGCATTGTCTCAGTCATTTTTTCTCTCCTGCCATTAAATAAGCTTCAGGAGCGACAGTCTACCGTTGACTCAGGGTCGCCAGTGGCGATAAGTTTTCCCATTATTGATGAAAGAAAAGATACAATCTATGACCGATACGCTGAAGGATATTCCGGTTTTTGTGGCCGCCGTTGAGGCGGGGAGTTTTGCTCAGGCCGCAATCCGTTTGCACTTGTCGCGTTCGGCGGTGGGAAAGAGCATCGCTCGCCTTGAGGAGCGACTGGGGGTACGTCTGTTTCAACGTACCACCCGCAGCCAGAGCCTGACCGACAACGGCGCCCTTTTTTATGAACACTGCCTGCGCGCGCTGGAGGAAATTCGGGGCGCAGAATTGCTGCTGGAAACGGGGAAACAGCAGGTCAGTGGCCGCCTGCGCGTGGCCATGCCGGTGCTGTTTGGCCGCCAGTGCGTCGCCCCGCTGCTGATCGCGCTGGCGCAGGAACATCCAGGCCTTGAGCTGGAGATGTCATTCAGCGATCGCGTGGTGGATCTCGTCGAGGAAGGGTTTGATATGGCGGTGCGTAACGGCACGCTTCAGGACAGCAGCGTTCTGGTCGCCCGAAGGCTGGGAGAACACCGCATGGTGCTGTGCGCCGCGCCGGATTATCTGCTGAAGAAGGGCACGCCGCAAAGCGTTGATGATTTACCCCATCATGCGGCCATTAACTATCTGCAGGCCGGCAGAGTACTCTCCTGGCAACTGATGGATAGCGAAGGTGCCTCGCACACCTTCACTCCCCGTTCATCGCTCAATATGGATGATTTGCAGGCGATCTGCGACGCTGCACTGGCCGGACACGGCATTGCATGGCTGCCCTGCTGGATGGTCAGCAAAGAAATTCATCAGGGAAAACTCGTTCCGCTGTTAAAGCAGGCGCCGGATGTGCGCTTCGACGTTCACGCGGTCTGGCAACAGACGCCGCATCTACCGCTGAGGGTGAGAATTGCCGTCGATACGCTCGCCAGCCGCTTACCGTCCGTGATGTCGCTGGACAGGCCTGCGCCCACAAAAAAGCCGCGCTAAACGCGCGGCCTGAGTATGGCGGTGTACGACGATTAAATATCGATGTTTGCCGCTTTGAGGGCGTTCTCTTCGATAAAGGCGCGACGCGGTTCAACGGCGTCCCCCATCAGGGTCGTGAACAGCTGGTCAGCGGCAATCGCGTCCTTGACGGTCACGCGCAGCATGCGGCGGCTGTCCGGATCCATGGTAGTTTCCCACAGCTGATCCGGGTTCATCTCACCAAGACCTTTATAGCGCTGGATAGAGAGGCCGCGACGGGACTCCTTCACCAGCCAGTCCAGCGCCTGCTCGAAGCTGGCAACCGGCTGACGACGTTCGCCGCGCTCGATAAAGGCATCGTCTTCAATCAGACCGCGCAGCGTTTCGCCCAGCGCGCAGATACGGTGGTATTCCGGCCCGGTGACAAACTCGTGATCCAGCGGGTAGTCGGTATCCACGCCGTGGGTACGCACGCGAACGATCGGCTCAAACTGCTGCAGCTCGGCGTTCTCGCGGACATCAAATTTCCACTGGCTGCCGTGCTGCTCTTTCTCGTTCAGCTCGCTCACCAGGGCGTTGATCCAGCGCGTTACGGTCTGCTCGTTCGCCAGGTCGGCCTCCGCCAGCGTCGGCTGATAGATAAGCTCTTTCAGCAGGGCTTTAGGATAACGACGTTCCATACGCGTAATCATTTTCTGCGTGGCGTTATACTCGGCAACCAGTCTCTCCAGCGGCTCGCCGGCTAAGGCCGGCGCGTTGGCGTTGGTATGCAAAGTGGCGCCATCCAGCGCGATGGAGATTTGGTACTGATCCATCGCTTCGTCGTCTTTAATGTACTGTTCCTGCTTGCCTTTCTTCACTTTGTACAGCGGCGGCTGGGCAATGTAGACGTGTCCGCGCTCAACGATTTCCGGCATCTGGCGATAGAAGAAGGTCAGCAGCAGCGTACGAATGTGCGAGCCGTCGACGTCCGCATCGGTCATGATGATGATGCTGTGGTAGCGCAGTTTGTCCGGGTTGTACTCATCGCGGCCAATGCCGCAGCCCAGCGCGGTAATCAGCGTCGCCACTTCCTGAGACGCGAGCATTTTGTCAAAGCGCGCTTTCTCAACGTTAAGGATTTTACCTTTCAGCGGAAGAATCGCCTGGTTCTTACGGTTACGCCCCTGTTTCGCAGAGCCGCCCGCAGAGTCCCCTTCCACTAAGTACAGTTCAGAGTGCGCGGGGTCGCGTTCCTGACAGTCCGCCAGCTTGCCCGGCAGGCCAGCCAGATCCAGCGCGCCTTTACGGCGAGTCATTTCACGCGCGCGACGTGCGGCTTCGCGCGCGCGCGCCGCGTCGATGATTTTACCGACCACGATTTTGGCGTCAGACGGGTTTTCCAGCAGGTATTCGTTCAGCAGTTCGTTCATCTGCTGTTCGACCGCCGATTTCACCTCGGAAGAGACCAGCTTGTCTTTGGTCTGCGAGGAGAATTTCGGATCCGGCACCTTCACGGAGACCACGGCAATCAGGCCTTCACGGGCATCGTCGCCGGTGGCGCTGACTTTCGCTTTTTTGCTATAGCCTTCTTTATCCATGTAGGCGTTCAGGGTACGGGTCATTGCCGCACGGAAGCCTGCAAGGTGGGTACCGCCGTCGCGCTGCGGAATGTTGTTGGTAAAGCAGTAGATGTTTTCCTGGAAACCATCGTTCCACTGCAGCGCAACTTCAACGCCGATACCGTCTTTTTCGGTGGAGAAATAGAAGATATTCGGGTGGATCGGCGTTTTGTTTTTGTTCAGATATTCGACGAACGCTTTGATACCGCCTTCGTAGTGGAAATGATCTTCTTTACCGTCGCGCTTGTCGCGCAGGCGAATCGACACCCCGGAGTTCAGGAACGACAGCTCGCGCAGGCGTTTTGCCAGAATCTCGTATTCGAATTCGACCACGTTGGTAAAGGTTTCGTAGCTCGGCCAGAAGCGAACCATGGTGCCGGTTTTTTCGGTTTCGCCGGTAACCGCCAGCGGCGCCTGCGGCACGCCGTGGGCATAAATCTGACGGTGAATTTTGTTATCGCGCTGAATGACCAGCTCCAGCTTCTGCGACAGGGCGTTAACAACGGAAACGCCTACGCCATGCAGACCACCGGAAACTTTATACGAGTTATCATCGAATTTACCGCCCGCGTGCAGAACGGTCATGATCACTTCCGCCGCCGACACGCCCTCTTCCGGGTGAATACCGGTAGGAATACCGCGGCCGTCATCCTGTACGGAGACGGAGTTGTCGCTGTGGATAGTAACAACGATGTCTTTACAGTAACCTGCGAGCGCTTCGTCGATAGCGTTATCCACAACCTCGAATACCATGTGGTGCAGACCGGTGCCGTCATCCGTGTCGCCGATATACATACCCGGGCGCTTACGCACCGCATCCAGCCCTTTCAGGACTTTGATACTGGAGGAGTCATAAGAATTCGACATCAACGTTTCTCGCTCATTTCATCTTAGGTTAATCCGCTATTTTACCCTTTTCCACGGTAAACATCTTCGAATTTTCGTCCGACATGTCCATAACGTGTTCAGCGCTAATGGCGCTGACGAAAACCTGCGACTGCGTGGCTTTTAAGCGGCTGGCCAGCAGCCCGCGCCGAGCGTCGTCAAGTTCCGAGGCAAAATCATCTATCAGGTACAGGCAGCGCCGCCCGCTTTCACGGGTCAGAAACTCGCCTTGCGCCAGTCGTAGGGCGCACATCAGCAGCTTAAGCTGCCCGCGCGACAATGTATCCTCTACCGGCGCGCCGTCGGCACGAATGCGGAAATCCGCTTTGTGCGGGCCGTGGGCGGTATAGGTTAGCATGCGGTCGCGTTCGAAATTTCGCTCCAGCACCTCGGCATAATCCGTTTCTTTCTCCCAGCCGCGCTGGAAAGAGAAGGTGAGAGCAAACTCCGGTAAAAACTGCCGACAGGTATCCGCCATGTCTTCGACGATAGCGGCACTGTATTCGGCCCGCCAGCGGCTGATTTGCTCCGCCAGCGGTATCAGCTCCAGATCCCAGGGCCGCAGCTGCGCATAGCGGCTGACCTGACGCAGCGCGGCGTTGCGCTGCTTCACCAGCCGCTTCAGGTTGCTCCAGGCGGTAAAGAATCCGGCTTCGTTGTGGAAGCATCCCCAGTCAAGGAACGCTCTTCTGTATTTGGGGCCGCCGTTGAGTAAAGTAAACCCCTCGGGCGTAATCAGCTGCATCGGCATCAGGTGCGCCAGCTCCGCCACTTTATGCCCGTCAGTGCCATCGATACGCACCTTGCTGTCGCCCTGCTTATCTTTTGTCAGACCGATAGATACTTCTCGCTCTTCGCCCTGCAGGCGACCGTGCAGGACAAAGGACTCCTGCTCGTGACGAATCACGCGGCCAATCTGCAAACTACGAAACGCCCGACCATGGCCAAGCGTGTAGATAGCTTCAAGTACGCTGGTTTTGCCGCTGCCGTTGGCGCCAACCAGGAAGTTAAAGCCGGGAGATAGGGCGAGATCCGCATTTTCAATATTGCGGAAGTCTTTGATTAGAAGTCGGGATAGCGACATATCAGCTCATAACCAGGGCGTTATCGGCGCAGTTAGTCTGGTTACGGCCAGCGCGCAGCAACCGGAGCGTACTAAAGTACGTGAGGATTGCGAGCACTGCCCGGAGCCAGAATAACAAGTAAGATAGCCCGATATTTTCTACAGCCTCATAGGCATGACGACATAGGCTGCGGATTGCGAAGCCGCATCCTCAATCTGCACGCTCGACACGGAATCGGTCAGCAGAATACGCACATTCTCGCACTTCAGCGCGTTAAGCACATCCAGTACATAGCTGACGTTAAAGCCGATTTCCATCTCAGTCCCGGCATAGGTGACGTCCAGAATCTCTTCCGCTTCTTCCTGTTCCGGGTTATTGGCGGTGATTTTCAGCTGATTTTCACTGACGTAAAGGCGCACGCCGCGGAATTTTTCGTTAGAAAGAATCGCCGCGCGGGCAAAGGCCTGCTTGAGAATATCGCAGCCGGCATCCAGGTGCTTATCCGGGTTTTTCGGCAGTACGCGGCGATAGTCAGGGAAACGACCATCCACCAGCTTTGAAGTGAAGATAAAGTCGCCAACGTGAGCGCGGATATTGTTGCTGCCGATCTGCACGCGCAGCGGGGTATCGCCGCCGTCGAGCATACGCATCAGCTCAATCACGCCTTTACGCGGTACGATCACCGAATGATTGGGCAGGGACTCTTCCAGCGGCATCGAGCAAACCGCCAGGCGGTGGCCGTCGGTCGCCACGGTGCGCAGTTCGCTGCCTTCGGTTTCAAACAGCATGCCGTTCAAGTAATAGCGAACGTCCTGGTGAGCCATCGAAAACTGCGTCGCCTCAATCAGGCGCTTCATGGTCGCCTGCGGCAGGGTAAATTCAACTTCGCTCTGCCAGTCATCAAGGTTGGGGAAATCCGCTGCTGGCAGCGTAGAGAGCGAGAAGCGGCTGCGACCGGAACGCACCAGCATACGCTCGCCTTCCAGCTGTACCGCAATCTCTGCGCCTTCAGGCAGGCCGCGGCAGATATCAAAAAATTTACGCGCCGGAACGGTTGTTGCTCCCGCTTCGTGCGGCTGAATCAGCGCAACGCGCGCGACCATTTCCATTTCCAGATCGGTACCGGTCAGCGACAGCGCGCCATCGGTAACCTGAAGGAGCAGGTTGCCAAGAATCGGTAGCGTCGGACGACCACCTAAAGGACCGCTCACCTGTTGCAGCGGTTTTAATAAATGTTCACGTTCTACGGTAAATTTCATAGCGTCACGAGGATAATGTTCTGATTAAATTGGAAAAATCTTCTTTGATATCGTGGCTTTCTTCACGCAGTTGCTCAATCTTACGGCAAGCGTGCAGGACGGTGGTATGGTCGCGGCCGCCAAACGCATCGCCGATTTCCGGCAGACTGTGGTTGGTCAGCTCTTTTGCCAGCGCCATCGCCATCTGGCGGGGGCGCGCCACCGAACGGGAGCGGCGTTTAGACAGCAGGTCCGCTACCTTAATTTTGTAATACTCCGCCACCGTCTTTTGAATATTGTCGATGGTGACCAGTTTTTCCTGCAAAGCCAACAGATCGCGCAGCGCTTCGCGTACGAAATCGATGGTGATCGCCCGGCCGGTAAAGTTGGCGTTGGCGATAACGCGGTTCAGCGCCCCTTCCAGCTCACGTACGTTAGAGCGCAGGCGCTTGGCAATGAAGAACGCCACTTCGCCCGGCAGGCGGATGTCGTTTTCATCGGCTTTTTTCATCAGGATCGCCACGCGGGTTTCCAGCTCAGGCGGCTCGATCGCAACCGTCAGCCCCCAGCCGAAGCGTGATTTCAGACGATCTTCAACCCCGTTGATCTCCTTCGGATAGCGATCCGACGTCAGGATGATCTGCTGATTGCCTTCCAGCAGGGCGTTAAAGGTGTGGAAAAACTCTTCCTGCGAGCGCTCTTTATTAGCAAAAAACTGAATGTCATCGATCAGCAGTGCGTCAACGGAGCGGTAATAGCGCTTAAATTCTTCAATGGCGTTGTTTTGCAGGGCTTTTACCATGTCCTGTACAAAACGCTCGGAGTGCATGTAAACCACTTTCGCATTGGGTTTACGCGCCACAATTCCGTTACCCACCGCATGTAAAAGGTGCGTTTTACCCAGGCCGGTGCCGCCATAAAGAAACAGCGGGTTGTACGCGCCGCCGGGATTATCCGCAACCTGACGCGCCGCCGCGCGAGCCAGCTGGTTGGATTTACCTTCGACGAAGTTATCAAACGTATGTTTGACGTTGACGTTAGAGCGGTAGGTCGGTTCTGCCGGCGCCGGAACGTTATCCCAGCCCGGACGCACGATAGTGGGCGCAACGCGCGCCGTCTGGATCTGCTGCGCAGGCGCTGCGGCCGCAACGCTTACCGTACCTCTCTGCATCTGAACGGCAGGCTTAGCGCCCACCTCAAACCGCAGCTGTGGGGCATCCGCACCGCAAAAATCATTGAGGAGTCCATTGATATTATTGAGGTATTTATCCCTTACCCAATCGAGCACAAAACGGTTTGGCGCATACAGTGCCAGCGTGTTATCGCTCAATTCCGCCTGCAAAGGGCGTATCCACATGCTGAATTCTGTGGCTGGTAACTCATCCTGCAATCGGGCAAGACACTGCTGCCAAAGCGAAAGTGACACGGCGGACTCCACTCGAACAAAAATCGATATATAAAGAGAAACTGAAACAATCGTGATTGTTGGCACACGTCGACAAGACCCTGCATAGCCGAAAAGCCCCTGCACAAAAGGGGTGACGTGCGAACCGCTATCTGCGGTTATTACCCGATGCGGATCTCTGGATCCCGATCGGGACCGGGGATCATAGCCTAAACTGAGAAAGAGATCTTGTGTTTCTCAACAGATTCTTCCCGATTTATCCACAGGAAGGATCGAAGCTGGGTAAGTGTAATCGATCCTGGCTGGAGTGGGGCACGATTTCAGCCGCATATTGGAAAAATTAATGAACTATCCTGGTTTTGGGCTTAATCGATCTAACAAAGATCCTTTGCGATCCTTGCGCTTTATCCACCAGGTCGTATAATCCACCACCCGGCGCGTAAAGCCCGTTTTCCGCAGCGTGCCATCGCCTGTTTTTTGTGCGGCAAGGTGCGAGAAATAAGGAAAGAGAATTGACTCCGGAGTGTACAATTATTACAATCCGGCCTCTTTAATCACCCACGCTGAGGCGTAGGCCGTTCGAAATTCGTTCGGATTTACGCGAAAGTCAGTGAAATTATTCAAGTTTAGGTAGAAATCGCCATGAAACGCACTTTTCAACCGTCTGTACTGAAGCGCAACCGTTCTCACGGCTTCCGTGCTCGTATGGCTACTAAAAATGGTCGTCAGGTTCTGGCACGTCGTCGTGCTAAAAGCCGCGCTCGTCTGACCGTTTCCAAGTAATAAAGCTAACCCTGAGTGGTTAAGCTCGCATTTCCCAGGGAGTTACGCTTGTTAACTCCCAGTCATTTCACTTTCGTCTTCCAGCAGCCATTACGGGCTGGCACGCCGCAAATCACCATCCTCGGCCGCCAAAATTCGCTGGGGCATCCCCGCATCGGTCTTACCGTCGCCAAGAAAAACGTCAAGCGCGCGCATGAACGCAATCGGATTAAACGTCTGACGCGTGAAAGCTTCCGTTTACGTCAACATGAACTCCCGCCAATGGATTTCGTGGTGGTGGCGAAGAAAGGGGTTGCCGACCTCGATAACCGTGCTCTCTCGGAAGCGTTGGAAAAATTATGGCGCCGCCACTGTCGCCTGGCTCGCGGGTCCTGATAGGCCTGATTCGGGTCTATCAGCGCCTGATTAGTCCGCTACTCGGGCCGCACTGTCGTTTCACGCCGACCTGTTCTCAATACGGAATTGAGGCATTGCGCAGGTTTGGATTGATAAAAGGCAGTTGGTTGACGGTGAAACGCGTATTAAAATGCCACCCTTTACACCCTGGTGGTGACGATCCCGTCCCGCCTGGACCATTTGATACCAGAGAACACTAACGATGGATTCGCAACGCAATCTTCTTATCATCGCTTTGTTGTTCGTGTCTTTCATGATCTGGCAAGCCTGGGAGCAGGATAACAATCCTCAACCCCAGCAGCAGACCACGCAGACAACGACCACAGCAACGGGTAGCGCCGCCGACCAGGGCGTACCGGCCAGTGGCCAGGGGAAACTGATTACGGTAAAAACCGATGTGCTTGACCTGACCATCAACACCCGCGGTGGTGATGTTGAGCAAGCGCTGCTTCTGGATTATCCGAAAGAGCTGAAGTCAACTGAGCCGTTCCAGCTTCTGGAAACCACGCCGCAGTTTACCTATCAGGCGCAGAGCGGCCTGACCGGTCGTGATGGCCCGGACAACCCGGCTAACGGACCGCGTCCGTTGTATAACGTCGATAAAGATGCGTTTGTGATGGCTGATGGCCAGAACGAAATCGTCATTCCTCTGACGTACACCGATAAAGCAGGCAACGTATTCACCAAAACTTTCACCCTGAAGCGCGGTGAATATGCGGTGAACGTCGGCTATAGCGTGCAGAACGCCAGCGAAAAACCGCTGGAACTGTCGACCTTTGGCCAGCTGAAGCAAACCGCCAACCTGCCGACGCATCGCGACACGCAGACCGGCGGTCTGACGACGATGCACACCTTCCGTGGCGCGGCGTACTCAACGTCTGAAACGAAGTACGAAAAATACAAATTCGATACTATCGTCGATAACGAAAACCTGAACGTCAGCACCAAAAACGGCTGGGTTGCCATGCTGCAGCAGTACTTTACTACCGCATGGGTTCCGCAGAACACCGGTACTAACAACTTCTACACCGCGAATCTCGGCAACGGTATTGTGGCAATCGGCTACAAATCTCAGCCGGTTCTGGTGCAGCCGGGTCAAACCGATAAGCTGGAAAGCACCCTGTGGGTCGGCCCGGCTATTCAGGACAAAATGGCCGCCGTTGCGCCGCATCTTGACCTGACCGTCGACTACGGCTGGCTGTGGTTTATCTCTCAGCCGCTGTTCAAACTGCTGAAATGGATCCATAGCTTCCTGGGCAACTGGGGCTTCTCCATCATCGTCATCACCTTTATCGTTCGTGGCATCATGTACCCGCTGACTAAAGCGCAGTACACCTCCATGGCGAAGATGCGTATGCTGCAGCCGAAGATTCAGGCAATGCGCGAGCGTCTGGGCGACGACAAGCAGCGTCAAAGCCAGGAAATGATGGCCCTGTATAAAGCTGAGAAGGTTAACCCGCTGGGTGGCTGCTTCCCGCTGATTATCCAGATGCCAATCTTCCTTGCGCTGTACTACATGCTGAGCGCCTCGGTTGAACTGCGTCATGCGCCGTTTATCCTGTGGATCCACGACCTGTCTGCGCAAGACCCGTACTACATCCTGCCGATCATCATGGGCGCGACGATGTTCTTCATCCAGAAGATGTCTCCGACCACCGTGACCGACCCGATGCAGCAGAAGATCATGACCTTTATGCCGGTCATCTTCACGGTGTTCTTCCTGTGGTTCCCGTCCGGTCTGGTGGTTTACTATATCGTCAGCAACCTGGTCACCATTATTCAGCAGCAGCTGATTTACCGTGGTCTGGAGAAGCGTGGCCTGCATAGCCGCGAGAAGAAAAAATCCTGATACTCTTGAATTATTTTGAGTATTTACGGTAACGTTAATGCCAGAGAAGGCGGTCATTAGACCGCCTTTTTTACATCTACATAGAGAGTCACCATGAGCCATAACGACACTATCGTCGCCCAGGCAACCCCACCGGGACGCGGTGGTGTGGGCATTCTGCGCATCTCTGGCCTGAAGGCGCGCGACGTTGCGCAGGCAGTGCTGGGCAAGCTGCCGAAGCCGCGCTATGCCGACTACCTGCCGTTTAAAGACAGCGACGGCAGCGCGCTGGATCAGGGGATTGCGCTGTGGTTCCCCGGCCCGAACTCCTTTACCGGCGAAGACGTGCTGGAGCTTCAGGGCCACGGCGGCCCCGTTATCCTCGACCTGCTTCTGAAACGCATTCTGACGCTGCCGGGCGTGCGCATCGCCAGGCCCGGCGAGTTCTCCGAGCGCGCGTTTTTAAACGACAAGCTCGACCTGGCACAGGCAGAAGCCATTGCCGACCTGATCGACGCCAGCTCCGAGCAGGCGGCGCGTTCTGCGCTGAATTCGCTGCAGGGCGCATTCTCCACTCGCGTAAACCATCTTGTGGAAGCGCTGACGCACCTGCGCATCTACGTGGAAGCGGCCATTGATTTCCCGGACGAGGAGATCGACTTCCTCTCCGATGGCAAAATCGAAGCCCAGCTAAACGACGTTATCGCCGATCTTGACGCCGTGCGCGCCGAAGCGCGCCAGGGCAGCCTGCTGCGCGAAGGGATGAAGGTCGTCATTGCCGGGCGGCCGAACGCCGGGAAATCAAGCCTGCTGAACGCGCTGGCGGGCCGGGAGGCGGCTATCGTCACCGATATTGCCGGTACCACCCGCGACGTGCTGCGCGAGCATATCCATATCGACGGTATGCCGCTGCACATCATTGATACCGCCGGCCTGCGCGATGCGAACGATGAGGTAGAGCGTATCGGCATCGAACGCGCCTGGCAGGAGATTGAACAAGCCGATCGCGTGCTGTTTATGGTCGATGGTACCACCACCGATGCGACCGATCCGGCAGATATCTGGCCAGATTTTATCGCCCGTCTACCGAAAAACCTGCCGATTACCGTGGTGCGCAACAAGGCGGATATCACCGGCGAAACGCTGGGGCTGAGCGAAGTGAATGACCACTCACTTGTTCGCCTTTCGGCGCGTACCGGCGAGGGCGTAGACGTGCTGCGTAATCATCTCAAGCAGAGCATGGGCTTTGAAACCAATATGGAAGGCGGCTTTCTGGCGCGCCGCCGCCATCTGCAGGCGCTGTCCGACGCCGCAGAATATCTTCAGCAGGGTAAAGCGCAGCTGCTGGGCGCCTGGGCTGGCGAGCTGCTGGCGGAAGAGCTGCGCCTGGCCCAGCAGAGCCTGAGCGAAATCACCGGCGAGTTTACCTCCGACGACCTGCTGGGACGCATTTTCTCAAGTTTCTGTATCGGTAAATAAGCTCAGTATGTGAGCATTGACTAACCCGCATTAACGTCCTGTTAAAGCGGGTTAATTTTTTTCCTTTAGCGTCTTCACGGCGTATCGCTTTGTCTATTACCCTTATCGGTACCCCCCACTTACCGGATACGACAATGATGGCTGATTACACCTTTATTGATACCGTCCCTTCGGCGGAAGATTTTTGTCGCCTGCGCGTCATATCAGGTATGTCGCCGCGCCCGCTGGAAGGCGCCCGCGCGGGTCTGCCGCGTAGCTGCTACGGCGTGCATATCCTCTATGCGGGCGTGCCCGTTGGTATGGGGCGCATCGTCGGCGACGGCGCGCTGAACTTTGAAATCGTCGACGTCGCCGTGGACCCGGCCCATCAGGGAAAAGGTCTCGGTCGCCAGATCATGCAGAAAATCGTCTCCTGGCTGGATGAAAACGCGGTTAAAGGGGCATACGTCTCGCTGGTGGCGGATGTTCCCGAACTGTACGCCAAATTTGGGTTTTCCAGCGTCAGGCCAGAAAGTGAAGGTATGGCCAAGATCTGGAAATAATGCGGGACGCGATCGCTTTATTGGAAATATCAAAAAGCGATATAAAAACAAATAATTAAATTATCTCCGCACATCTTCCAACCGTTTTTCCTCCCGGGAAATCGTTGTTGTCCAAATGGCAACTCGTACTCCCGCACGAACCCCACTATTCTGTACGGCATTCTTATGCGAGGGGTTCTATGGCACGCTTTCTTATCTGCAGTTTTGCGCTGGTTCTGCTTTATCCATCCGGCATCGATATGTATCTGGTCGGTCTGCCGCGCATTGCGCAGGATCTGGGGGCCAGTGAAGCGCAGCTGCATATCGCCTTTTCGGTTTATCTGGCGGGAATGGCCGCGGCAATGCTGTTTGCGGGTCGTATCGCCGATAAATCAGGACGCAAACCGGTGGCGATTTTCGGTGCCGTGGTCTTCATACTGGCCTCCCTTCTCTGCTCGCAGGCGCAGGTCAGCGCCCACTTCCTGATTGGGCGTTTTATTCAGGGGATTGGCGCGGGCAGCTGCTACGTCGTCGCCTTTGCGGTGCTGCGCGATACCCTCGACGATCGCCGCCGGGCGAAGGTACTTTCCCTCCTTAACGGTATCACCTGCATTATTCCGGTTCTGGCGCCGGTACTCGGCCACCTGATTATGCTGAAATACCCGTGGCAGAGCCTGTTCTATACCATGACAGGCATGGGCGTTCTGGTGGGACTGCTCTCGGTCTTTATCTTGCGGGAAACGCGCCCCACAGCCGCGCCACATGCGGCGATGCAGCAAAATAATGTCCCCGAGTCGCTGCTTAACCGCTTTTTTCTCAGCCGAATAATCATAACCACCCTGAGCGTGACGGCTATCCTGACTTACGTTAACGTCTCCCCGGTGCTCATGATGGAAGTGATGGGCTTCGATCGCGGCACCTATTCCATGGCGATGGCGCTAATGGCGCTTGTTAGCATGGTGGTGTCGTTCTCAACGCCGTTCGCTTTGACGCTATTTAAGCCCCGCACCCTGATGCTGACCTCGCAGGTGCTGTTCTTTATCGCCGGCGTGCTGCTGAGCCTCTCCACCAGCCAGACGATGACGATGCTGGGTCTGGGGTTGATTTGCGCCGGGTTCTCCGCCGGCTTTGGCGTAGCAATGAGTCAGGCCCTTGGGCCATTCACCCTGCGCGCCGGCGTGGCGAGTTCTGTTTTGGGAATTGCTCAGGTCTGCGGCTCTTCACTGTGGATTTGGCTGGCGGCTATCATCGGACTCAGCGCGATGAATATGCTGATCGGGATACTTATTGCCTGTAGCATAGTGAGCATTGTTCTGATTATGGTCACCTCTCCGGCGCGGGCCGCGCAACGCTATGAAGAAACCCCTGTCGAGTCTCGATCTTAACCTGCTGCTGTGCCTGCAGCTCTTAACCCAGGAGCTCAGCGTCACCCGCACGGCGAAGCGGATGAACGTTTCGCCGTCGGCGGTGAGTAAATCGCTGGCTAAACTGCGCGTCTGGTTTGACGATCCGCTGTTTGTCAAAACGCCTCTGGGACTGTCACCCACGCCGCTGATGAGCAGTATGGAGCAGGATCTGGCGGACTGGATGCAGATGGGTAATCAGATCCTCGATAAGCCTCATCATACCATGCCGAGCGGGTTAAAGTTTGAGCTGGCGGCAGAGTCGCCGCTGCTGATGATCCTGCTGAATACGCTTTCGCAGCGGATCTACCAGCGCTATCCGCAGGCGCTGATCCGCCTGCGTAACTGGGATTATGATTCGCTGGATGCGATTATTCGCGGTGAAGTCGACATCGGTTTTTGCGGCCGGGAAACCCATCCTCGCTCCCGTGAACAGCTCAGCCTGCTGCCCTGGTATATCGATTTTGAAATCCTGTTTACCGATCTCCCGCAGGTATGGCTGCGCGCCGATCATCCCGCGCTGAACGAAGAGTGGGATCTGGACACTTTCCTGCGTTATCCGCATATCAATATCTGTTGGGAACAAAGCGATACCTGGGCGCTGGATGATGTTCTGCACGATCTGGGGCATAAACGCACCGTGGCGTTGACCGTTCCGGGTTTTGAGCAGTCGCTGTTTATGGCGGCCCAGCCTCATCATACGATGTTGGCCACCGCCCCGCGCTATTGCCAGCGTTACAATCAACAGCACCATCTGCCGCTGGTTTCACTCCCGTTGCCGCTGGAGCCGTCCCAGCTGGAGAAAATACGCGTCCCCTTCACCCTCCTGTGGCATAAGCGCAACAGCTACAATCCGAAGATCGTCTGGCTGCGAGAAACGCTCAGGCAGCTCTATGTGGAACCGCTCTAGCGTTGGATTAGCCCGTCTTGCGCAATAAATTGTAAAATTTATGCAATTTATTGCGCAAGGAGTGATTTCCGCATTAAAACCTGGCAATTCTGAGCGATAATATAATTCGCAATTTTTATCATTGACCATTAATCACGGAGCGACGAATGGCAACGCATTTTGCAAGAGGGATACTCAACACCCGGGAACCGCTATCTACACGCCTGTCAGCGGCCTGTCATCAATCCGCCAGCCGCCTGCCTGAGTACCGACAAAGCCGCTATCGCGCATCACGGTCACTCCTCGCAGAACTCCTCTTTATGCTGTATGGCATCAGCGAACTTCCTGAAATTATTGACGAAGAGAATGGAAAACCCGCTTTCCGCGACGAAAATCTCCCGCGTTTTTCCATCTCCTATGCCGGGAATATTGTCGGCGTCGCGTTATCCACCGAAGGTGATTGCGGCCTGGATATGGAATTACCGCACGCCTCCCGTAGTTTACATGCCTCGCCCGACGCCGACCGCTACGTCTTTAACAGTAATGAGCGGGTATGGATTAGCAACCAGCACGATCCCGATGAAGCGCGCGCTCAGCTTGACGCACTCCGCAAAAGCGTCATGAAACTGACCGGTGAAAACGCCGTTAACCTCCAGCTTCTTCCGGGCTCCGGACGATTACGGACAAGCGGGACGCAGTCAATCGAAGCGGTGTGCGATGCCGAAACGGTGCTGGTCTGGTCCATCGCCGCCAGTCCGGATATCGGCCAGCTGAAAGTCTGGGAATATAATGGTAAAGAGGGCTGGCGTAGCCTGCCCGACGCGCAGGCTCGCGCCAAAGAGCCGTCCGCCCGGCTGATGCGTTTCACTCATTTACCGGTAGAAAAAGCCTTCTCCCTCAACTGACCGGATAACCCGGCCATCATGATGCAAAGGAGCAATCATGTCTGATACGTTGAAAGTTGTTACGTTACTCGGAAGTCTGCGCAAAGGCTCTTTTAATGCCATGGTCGCGCGTACCCTCCCCGGCATCGCGCCCGCAGGAATGGCGGTTTCCGCGTTACCGTCCATTGGCGATATTCCTCTCTATGATGCCGACGTCCAGCAGGAAGAGGGATTTCCACAAAGCGTTCAGGATATCGCTCAGCAAATTCGCGAGGCTGATGGTGTGGTTATCGTTACGCCGGAATATAACTACTCGGTGCCCGGCGGCCTGAAAAACGCCATCGACTGGCTGTCTCGCCTGCCGGAACAGCCGCTATCCGGTAAGCCGGTACTGATTCAAACCAGTTCAATGGGCGCGATTGGCGGCGCGCGCTGTCAGTATCATTTGCGTCAGATTCTGGTATTCCTCGACGCCATGGTGATGAATAAGCCCGAATTTATGGGCGGCGTGATTCAGAACAAAGTGGATCCGCAGGAGGGGAAAGTCGTCGATCAGGGCACGCTCGATCATCTGAGCGGACAGCTTAGCGCTTTTGCCGAATATATTCAGCGGGTTAAAGCCTGACAGACGCCGTCACACTTGCCAGAACGGCTGAGTGTGACGGCGCGGGTATTAATGCACGTCAATAAATACAATTTTCAGCACAAACAGCAGCGAAACCACAATCACGCATGGGCTGAGGTCGCGCAGTCGACCGGTACCGATCTTCATTACGCAGTAAGAGATAAAGCCTAAGGCAATACCTTCCGTAATGGAGAAGCTAAACGGCATCATCACGGCGGTAATAAATGCCGGTACTGATTCGGTTAAATCATCCCACTTCACGCGCGCCAGGCTGGAGGTCATCAGGACGCCAACGTAAATCAGAGCGCCGGCTGCGGCATAGGCCGGGACCATACCCGCCAGCGGCGACAGGAAGATCACCAGCAGGAACAAGAGACCAACGACCACGGCGGTTAAGCCGGTACGTCCGCCTACGGAAACGCCCGAGGAAGATTCAATATAGGCGGTTACGGAAGAGGTGCCGATAAAGGAGCCCGCAACGGACGAGACGCTATCGACAAACAGCGCCTGCTTCATCCGCGGGAACTTGCCCTGCGCATCGGCCAGACCGGCTTTATCGGTCACGCCGATCAGGGTGCCGGAGGAGTCGAACAGGTTCACCAGCATAAACGAGAAGATCACGCCCGCCAGGCCGAGATTCAGCGAGCCTGCCAGGTCAACATGCCCAATGACCGTCGTGACGCTCGGCGGCATGGATACGATGCCGGTGTAGTGAACGTCGCCCAGCAGCCAGCCCAGCAGCGTGGTAACCACGATAGAAACCAGCACCGCGGCGTGGATGTTGCGGGAAGCCAGAATCGCAATAATAAAGAAGCCAAGAATGCCCAGCAGTACGCTGTGGGACGTCAGGTTGCCGATGCTCACCAGGGTTTCCGGGTTGGCGACGATCACGCCGGCGTTCTTCAGGCCCATCATACCGATGAACAGGCCAATACCGCTGGTGATACCGATACGCAGGCTAACCGGGATATTGGCGATCATCCAGTAGCGTACGCGGAAAATCGTCAACAGTAGCAGGCCAACCGCCCCCCAGAAAATCGCGCCCATCCCGACCTGCCACGGCAGGCCCATTGCCTGTACCACGACAAACGCAAAGAAGGCGTTCAGTCCCATCGCCGGCGCCAGGGCCACCGGAAGGTTAGCGAACAGGCCCATCATGATGCTGCCGAACGCGGCGATCAGACAGGTTGTGACGAACACGGCGCTGGTATCCATACCCGCCACGCCGAGGATCTGTGGGTTAACAAAAACGATGTACACCATTGTCAGAAAAGTGGTGAAACCTGCAATCGCTTCGGTGCGTGCCGTCGTGCCGTGTTCACGTAGTTTGAACACGCGCTCCAGCAGACCCGGGCCAGATGACTGGCTGGTTTGTTGTTGACTCATTATCGGTTTCCGAACAAAGGAGGGAAAATTCGTCGCTATCCTATACCAAAATGCGACAATAAGGGCGGTTGTGAGATACTTTTTTTCATCGATTTTGCTTATACGGCAACGATTGCGTCTCACTAATCAGCAAGACGAAAACGTTAACTTATTAAAATGGAAACGACATGACCCAACCAGAAGCAGTATTTTTCGACTGTGACGGCACGCTGGTCGACAGCGAGGTGATCTGCTCCCGCGCCTACGTTCACATGTTCAGGGAATTCGGCATTACGCTGGATTTAGACGAGATTTTTAAGCGCTTCAAAGGCGTCAAGCTGTACGAGATTATCGACACCATTAACGCGGAGTACGGCGTTAATCTGGACAAGGCGACCCTTGAGCCGGTGTACCGCGATGAAGTCGCGCGCCTGTTTGATACTGAACTGGAAGTCATTTCTGGCGCACAGGCGCTGCTGGACGCGGTCAACGTGCCGATGTGCGTGGTCTCCAACGGCCCGGTGAGCAAAATGCAGCACTCTCTCGGTAAAACCGCAATGCTGCACCATTTCCCGGAGCGTCTGTACAGTGGCTACGATATCCAGCGCTGGAAGCCCGATCCGGCCCTGATGCTGCATGCCGCAAAAGCGATGAACGTTAACGTCGAGAACTGCATTCTTGTCGACGACTCCAGCGCAGGCGCGCAGTCGGGGATCGCCGCCGGCATGGAAGTGTTCTACTTCTGCGCCGATCCGCATAATAAGCCGATCGAACATCCGAAGGTGACGACGTTTACCCGCCTGGAAGAGCTACCTGAGCTATGGCAGGCGCGCGGCTGGAATATAACGCGATAAACCTGGAGCGTAGCGCTATCAGGGCGCGTCCCGCCTGCGCTACGCTGAAAGTGGATTACGGTTGACTCAATTCCGCAGCTGCCGCTTTATCAGCCACAATCACCAGGGAAGGATGTAATTTCAACACCGAAGCCGGAACCCGCTCGCTGACTTCGCCTTCAATCACCTGCCTTAGCGCCTGCGCTTTTGCCGCGCCGCTGACGATAAGCAGCAGGTTTTTCGCCGCCATGACGCTTTTTGGCCCCATCGTGACGTAGCTATCCGGCACCGCAGAGAAGTCGCCGCCCATCTCGCCGTGAGCGACAAGATCCACCATATCGCCGACGATAGGGACTTCCACCGTCGCATCGTGGAAGCGCGTGGTATTCGGCAAATTACCGCAAAAATGGCCGTCAGCGCCGAGGCCCATCACTATCAGATCGAGGCCCCCTTCGTCCTGTAACCGCTGGTCGTGATGCCTGAAGTTTTCATGGCTGAGCGGGTGGATATTCTCTTCAGGGATTTGCGCGGGGGTGAAAAACAGGCTGCGCAGATTAGAAATGGTCACGCCTTCACGATCCTGTCCGCGGAACGGAATCTCGTCAAAGTTGTAATAATGGACCTGAGAATAGAACGATTTACCTTTAACCGCGTCCGTCAGATGTTCATACATTTTCTTCGGCGTACTTCCTGCCGTTACCGCCAGGTTCACCCTGCGCGGCGCGGTGATGTAGCCCAGAACGTGATGGCTGGCGACCAGGCTCATCTCGGCATAATCTTCCGTCACGATTAATTTCATATTGTCTCCCTCAAGGTATTGAAGATAAGGAGCCAGCGAACTGGCTCCTTCATGTTATTTGAACAACTTCTGTACAAATTCGGCGTAGGCGGGACGCCAGACGTCCATTTCATGGTTCAGGCCCGGATACTCATGGTAATCAAAGTTGATTTTCTGCTTCTCCAGATCCGCTTTCAGCCCGGCGATATCCTTGCCGGTAACCACGTCTTTCTCGCCCACGACGACGGTAAAGTTACGCAGCTGCTTGTTGATCGTCTGTGGGTTGTGTAGCTGCGCCTCGACGCCGGCATCCGGTACCGTGGTTGTCGTTACGCCGCTGAACGTCGCCAGCCAGCCGAAGCTCTCCAGATGGTTCATTCCGGAGACCAGCGCCTGATAACCGCCCTGCGACAGCCCGGCAAGCGCCCGGCCGTCCGCGTCTTTACGCACGTTAAAGCGCGCATCAATCAGCGGAATAATATCGTTCATCAGCTCTTTATCAGCCGCTTTCGCATTCAGCGGATAGAAGGTTTTACGCCGCTCCTGCGGCGGGAAGTTTTCCGCAACCGCGTCAGGAATATCGGTTTCGGTATCCGGCACCACCACCAGCATGGGCTTGATTTTGCCTTCCGCCAGCAGGTTATCCATGATTTGCGGAATACGGCCCTGGTCGATGGCCGACAGTCCGCTGTCGCCAAAACCGTGATAGAAATAGAGCACCGGCAGCGGTTCGCCGGTACCGGTATAGCCTGGCGGCGTCCACACGTAGACGCGACGCTCAGCGTTCAGCGCCTTTGAATGATAGGTCAGGGTTCGTAGCTCGCCGTGAGCGACCGCGCGATCGTCAAGAATGCTGCCGGGGACCAGGATCAGGCTGGTATTCACCTGACGCTGTGGCTTCTGATAGCGGCTACCGGTATCGACGGAACGGAATCCGTCGACATCAAAATAGTATTCGTAGAGATTGGGAGCCAGCGCATCGCTTTTCCATGTCCAGACCCCCTGCTCATCTTTACTCATATCATGCGAGACAAAGGTATCCGGCGTTGCCCCCGTTACCACGGACACCCGTTTTGCATCCGGGGCAAACAGGCGGAAGGTGATACTCTTATCGGCGTTAACCTGGGTAATATACTGGCTGACCGGGATCGCCGCGCTCGGCGTGGCCGGAAACGGCGCGGCATGAGCGGTAAACGCCGCGCCCGCCAGCGCCAGAGCGAAGTAAATAGCATGTCGTTTCATCGTTAATCCTCTTTAGAATTTTGTCCTGACCGTTGCCAGCCTTACCACCAGATTTCAGCCTGAGCGCCAACGGCAAACTGATCGTTCTTACCATCTTCAAAAATGCTGCTGGTATTGCTGTTAGCCGCCTTATCCAGGTCGATATCCTTCGCTTTAATATAAGTCGCATAGAAACGAATTTCCGGGCGGGAGGTCAGCATACTGGTATTCACTTTAAAGGTATGGAACAGGGTAGTTTTGTAGCCGGATTCGTTATATTTCTTGCCGGTACTATCTTTGTTCTGCTGCTTGAAATAGCCCAATTCAACGCCGGTCTGATTATATTTATCCCAGATCCAGGCCGGGCGCACGACGGCGCGAAGAGACTCAAAATCGGAGTGCGCGCCGGTCTCGTAGCTGTAGACATCATTACCAAAGGAGTAAACGATGGCGTTCGCCATAATGATGTCATCACTCAAATAGGTTTCCCCCTGCGAGGTCAAGCGAACGGCGGTGCCGTTGGTATGATCGCCATAGTATCTGCCGTTGAATGTGGTATACGGGCTGGATCCCGCGTAGCGCGAGAAGCTGCTGGCGATGGAGTTATTTGCCAGCAGGAAGGAAAATTCGTTAAATCCGCCGTTATCAAATTTCTGCGTTAACGACGTCCCCGCCATCCAGGTATCTTTCCATTCATAATATCCATTATTACATTCATTATATTTCTCGGATGAGCTCTGATTTGCCGCGACATACCGGCCGCTGACCATCAATGACGCCTTATCCCAAAGCGGGATCTCTTTATAACGAATATCAATAGTATTGGTGTTAATTTGCTGGCTTTTGGTCAACGTACGGTTGTAGTCATCAACATCCTCGCGCACCAGCGCGATATCAAATTTACCCGCGCCCACTTTCCAGTTTTCAAGGCCAACGCCGGCTGCGGCATCGGTTCTTTGCGTTTTCCAGTCCAGCATCTGGATTTCAATTTTCGGCGCACCGTGCTTACCCACCCAGAAATCCGCTTCCGGCGCGAATGGCAGGAAACCTTTGGTGTTGACGTACATATCAGAGAACTGCATATAGTTCTCGCCGCCAGCGTTATCGCCAAACCAGCCGGAGGAATACTGCTGCCCGACGTTGCCGTCAAGCATCACGATCGCATCAACCCGCTTATTGCCTTCCTGATAGACCCGCTGCTTAAGTTGTAAATCAAACCAGCCCGAATATTCATTACCAAAGCGACCCAGCGAGCCAATCGCCCAGGACTTAGGTGAACCATGGGATGCGGTCCCCCAGCCGGAACGGTAATAGCCGTTATAGCTGAAGCCAATTTCATCCTTCACAAACTTGCTGAAATCCTTCATTGTCATCGAACTATAAATGGACTCGCCGTTAGCCGCGGGCTGTTCGTTTTTCACCAGAACCGCTGCCGGTTTTGCAGCGCCGCCGGCCGGTGCGGGTGCGCTGACAACCTGCGCGGACGCACTCTGCTCAGGTGCGCCAGGCTGCGTACTGGCAACCCAGAGTCGATTTCTGGCCTTCTCTTCATCTTGATATTTTTTTAGTTCGCTCTGCGTATCCTTAAGCGCCTTCTCCAGAAGCTCAAGACGCTGTTCAACGGTTAGCGATTCCGCCATAGCATGGGTTGTATAAGCGAGCGGCGCCATAATAAGTATGGCCGAGGTAATCAGATTTCTTTTAAACATAAGTTCCCTTTATATAAAAACAGGTGCAACTGAATATCGCGATAAAATGTCAACTAACGCGAAGGCGTATTTTTATTTTTCTATCGAATAAAGCTTGTTACCGAAAAGGTGCTTCCCCTTAAGGAAAAAAGAACGTTATTAAAACCAGCACTATTATTTATTCGGTTAATACCATCCTGGTTTACCCACAAACAGCCTTGCATCAAATCAAAAAAAAACCTGAAGCAATCCCCCTGCAGAAAACAGAGGAGGCTTGCTTCAGGTTTTGCCCGCGCAGCGGTAACAATCCCTTTCATCGGCTAATGGCGGATTATCTGGCAAAAAAAAACCTGACATCACCAGGTTAACGGTGATGTCAGGTTTTGCCTGCTTGCGCAGTAACAATCCAGAGTTTTATTCGAGCCTTGCCGCAACAAGTCACCCGATTAATGTACCGCATTGTTACGCTATTAAAATCAAACCACAATTGATGAAATTATTATTTGTGACGACAATCGCACCAATTTTGTTAATTAAAAACAGGAGTAACATTAATCATAACTAATTCTGATAAATCCTTTATCAGAATTAGTCTCTGTGATTTATTACTCTTTAGGATCTTTCCCGGCCAGCAGTTTATCCAGCTCGTCGCCGCCAACGTGACGGAAATCCTGACCTTTGACGAAGTAGAAAATATATTCGCAGATGTTCTGACAACGGTCGCCGATACGCTCAATCGAGCGGGCGCAGAACAGGGCTGTCAGGACGCTTGGAATGGTGCGCGAATCTTCCATCATATAGGTCATCAGCTGGCGCACGATGCCTTCATATTCCTGGTCGACTTTCTTATCTTCGCGATAAATACGCACCGCTTCATCAAGGTCCATACGCGCAAAGGCGTCCAGCACATCATGCAGCATCTGCACGGTGTGGCGCCCCAGCGATTCCAGGCTCACCAGCAGCGGCTGATGCTGCTGGGAAAATTTTTCCAGCGCGGTACGGCAGATTTTATCCGCGACGTCGCCGATGCGTTCCAGCTCGGCGATGGTTTTGATAATCGCCATCACCAGACGCAGGTCGCTGGCGGTCGGCTGACGCTTGGCGATGATGCGCACGCAGGCCTCATCGATCGCCACTTCCATCATATTGACCTGCTTGTCGCCGTCAATAACGCGCTTTGCCAGTTCGCTGTCCTGGTTATGCATCGCGGTGATCGCATCAGAAAGCTGCTGCTCCACCAGCCCACCCATGGTCATGACCTGGGTGCGGATGTACTCCAGTTCAGCATTGAACTGGCCGGAAATATGTTTGTTAAGATTTAGGTTATCCATAGTATCTCCTGATTGCCCAATAGGTTAGAGCCTGGTAGCAGAAGGGCAATCAACCGTAGCGGCCAGTAATATAATCTTCAGTTTGCTTCTTAGCGGGCTTGGTAAACAGATCGTCCGTGTTGCTGAATTCAATCAGCTCGCCAAGATACATAAATGCCGTATGGTCGGAGCAACGCGCGGCCTGCTGCATGTTGTGGGTCACGATAACGACGGTGTAATCCTGTTTCAGTTCAGTGATCAGCTCTTCAATACGCCCGGTAGAGATCGGGTCCAGCGCCGAGCAGGGCTCATCCAGCAGCAGAACTTCCGGACGAATAGCGATACCGCGCGCGATGCACAGACGCTGCTGCTGGCCACCGGAGAGAGAATATCCGCTCTGATGCAGTTTATCTTTGGTTTCATTCCACAATGCGGCTTTGGTCAATGCCCACTGCACGCGCTCATCCATATCCGTGCGGGAAAGCTTCTCAAACAGGCGCACGCCAAAGGCGATGTTGTCATAAATCGACATCGGGAACGGCGTCGGCTTCTGGAACACCATCCCCACTTTGGCGCGCAGCAGGGCGATATCCTGGGTGTTGGTCAGAATATTATCGCCATCGAGCAGAATTTCGCCTTCCGCACGCTGCTCCGGGTACAGCTCAAACATTTTGTTGAACGTACGCAGCAGCGTGGATTTACCGCAGCCTGACGGTCCGATAAACGCCGTAACCTGGTTTTTGGTAATATCCAGGTTGATGTTTTTCAGGGCATGGAATTTTCCGTAGTAGAAATTCAGGTTACGAACTGAAAGTTTACCCGGGGTCGCATTCACCATACTCATCTCGTTCTTTTCCTCATTCGGCGCCGCGTTTCGCCGCGCCGCAAAAATTAACCGTGTTTATTCTTCGCGAAAACAACGCGCGCCAGAATGTTCAGCAGCAATACGCACAGGGTGATAATCAAGACCCCGGCCCATGCCAGTTGCTGCCACTCCGCAAAGGGACTCATGGCAAATTTGAAAATCGTCACCGGCAGGTTAGCAATCGGCTGCATCATATCGGTGCTCCAGAACTGGTTGGAGAGCGCGGTAAACAGCAGCGGCGCCGTTTCCCCGGCGATACGGGCGATGGCCAGCAGAATACCGGTCATAATGCCCGATACCGATGCTTTCAGGGTGATCGCAGAGATCATGCGCCACTTCGGCGTACCCAACGCATATGCCGCCTCACGCAGGCTGTCCGGAACCAGCTTCAGCATGTTTTCAGTGGTACGAATAACGATAGGTACCTGCAGCAGCGCCAGCGCAATCACGCCCGCCCAGCCGGAAAAGTGCTGCATCTGCGCAACGACGATGGTGTAAACAAACAGACCGACGACAATCGACGGCGCGGAAAGCAGGATATCGTTAATAAAACGAATCACTTCGGCCAGCAAGGATTTACGGCCATATTCCGCCAGATAAATCCCCGCCAGAATCCCCAGCGGGGTACCGATAACCGTCGACCAGAGGATCAGCAATCCGCTGCCCGCCAGGGCGTTTGCCAGACCACCGCCCGCCGTATTTGGCGGCGGCGTCATTTCAGTAAACAGCGCCAGGCTCATGCCGTCGATGCCGCGGGTGACGGTGGACATCAGGATCCAGATCAGCCAGAACAGACCAAACGCCATGGTCGCCATCGATAGCGTCAGGGCGAGACGGTTTTTCATGCGGCGTTTTGCCTGCATTTTGCGACGGGATTCCGCCAGCTCCGCGGTGGTTTGTAATTCAATCGTCGCCATTAGCGAGCCCCCTCATTCTTAGCCAGGCGCATGATCATAAACTTCGATGCGGCCAGAACAATAAAGGTGATAACGAACAGAATCAGGCCCAGCTCCATCAATGCGGCAACGTGCAGTCCGGTTTCCGCTTCGGCAAACTCATTCGCCAGCGCGGAGGTAATGCTGTTGCCCGGCATATATAACGAAGCGCTATCAAGCTGGTAGGTGTTGCCGATAATAAAGGTCACCGCCATGGTTTCCCCCAGCGCGCGCCCCAGACCGAGCATTACCCCGCCAATCACGCCGTTTTTGGTGAAAGGCAGAACGATACGCCAGATAACTTCCCACGTTGTGCAGCCGATACCGTAGGCGGACTCTTTCATCATCACCGGCGTCTGTTCAAAGACGTCACGCATAACGGCCGCGATGTAAGGAATGATCATGATGGCCAGAATCACGCCCGCCGCCAGAATACCGATACCAAATGCCGGGCCCGCAAAGAGCGCGCCAACGAACGGAATGGTCGACAGAACGTTGCCAACCGGCTCCTGAAAATAGGTCGCAAACAGCGGGGCGAAAATAAACAGGCCCCACATGCCGTAAACGATACTGGGGATCGCGGCCAGCAGCTCAATAGCGATACCCAGCGGACGCTTCAGCCAGGCGGGTGACAGTTCCGTCAGGAACAGCGCGATACCGAAGCTCACCGGTACGGCGATCAGCAGCGCGATAAATGAGGTGACCAGCGTCCCGTAAATGGGTACCAGGGCGCCGAAAATCTGGTTCGGTGCATCCCACTCTTTGGTCCACAGAAAGGCAAAGCCAAATTTCTCAATGCTTGGCCAGGACGAGATGATAAGGGAGACGATGATGCCGCCAAGCATCAATAGCACAATCAGCGCCGCCAGTTTTACCAGCACGCTGAAAATTATGTCACCCTTTTTCCCCGGAGGGTTAAATGCCGGCTTGGTTGCAGCCATAAGTTACTCTTCAGTTTCGGGCCAGAAAAAATCGTAGTTTACTGATCTTTCTGGCAAAGGTAATGCCATACCCTAAATAATTCGAGCTGCAGGCAGGCAGCTGGCTTGTGGATCCCCGGGAACATAGATGGGCTATGTGACCGGGGTGAACAAGCGCTGCCAACGCACCTGTAGCTCGAAGGCTGACGGGTATTAGTACAGCGCTTTACCGCTGCTGTCCTTTACGTTGGTCTTCCATGCCGCGCGAACTTGCTCAACCACGCTTTCCGGCAGGGTGGCATAATCCAGCGCGTTGGCTTCTTTACCGCCGTTTTTATACGCCCAGTCGAAGAACTTCAGCACTTCGGCGGTCTGCTCTGGCTTGTTGGAAGCCTTGTGAACCAGAATGAACGTGGTTGAAGTGATCGGCCATGCGTTGTCGCCTTTCTGATTCGTCAGATCCTGTGCAAAGGATTTGCTCCAGTCGATTTCTTTCGCCGCGTTAGCGAAGTTATCTTCAGTCGGGCTCACCGGCTTGCCATCGGCGGACAGCAGTTTGGTGTAAGCGAGGTTGTTCTGTTTTGCATAGGCATATTCTACGTAGCCGATAGAGCCCGGCAGACGCTGAACGAACGCGGCGATGCCGTCGTTGCCTTTACCGCCCAGACCGGTCGGCCAGTTAACGGTTGAGCCCGCGCCGATTTTAGATTTCCACTCTTCGTTCACCTTCGCCAGATAGCTGGTGAAAACGAAGGAAGTACCGGAACCATCGGCACGACGAACCACCGCGATGTTCTGAGAAGGCAGCTTCATGCCCGGGTTGAGCTTAGCAATCGCCGCGTCATCCCATTTTTTGATTTTGCCCAGGTAGATATCACCCAGCGTTTTACCGTCAAGCACCAGCTCACCGGATTTCACGCCAGGCAGGTTAATTGCCAGCACTACGCCGCCGATAACGGTCGGGAACTGGAACAGACCTTCCTGAGCCAGCTTGTCATCAGCAAGAGGGGCATCAGAAGCACCGAAGTCTACGGTGTTGGCCGTAATTTGTTTTACGCCGCCAGAGGAGCCGATACCCTGGTAATTGACTTTATTACCCGTTTCCTTGTTATAGGTATCTGCCCATTTGGCATACACCGGCGCGGGGAAAGTTGCACCTGCGCCAGTCAGGCTTGCTGCTGCAAAAACAGAGAAAGCGCTCATCGATAAGGTCGCGGCGACAACTGTTGCGACGGTGGTACGCATAACGTTCATAATGTCTCCTGCTGGATTCGTAAACCATTGTTTCGAAGCTATGGTGAGCAAAATAGGACAAACAGGTGACAGTAAAATGTACGAATTATTACAGTTTTATGACAAGCAAAAAGACGGGAATTTACGTTAAATAAAAACAATACAAATCATATTGTTACTATGGTTAATGATAGAAAGATTAGCGGAAAATTTTATTTTTATGACAGCGAAAAAGCGTCTCAAAAATGACAGGCTGTCATAAAGCGGGTGGGATCTCGCCGTTCACCGCAAATAAAAAGGGCCGCCGGACGGCAGCCCTTTCAACGCTGTAAAATCGTTATTCCACGGTAACGGATTTCGCCAGGTTACGCGGCTGGTCAACGTCAGTCCCTTTGATCAGCGCGACGTGATACGCCAGCAGCTGCAGCGGTACGGTATAGAAAATTGGCGCGATCGCCTCTTCAACATGGGGCATCTCAATGATGTGCATATTGTCGCTGCCGGTGAAACCCGCATCGCCGTCAGCAAAAACGTACAGCTGGCCGCCGCGAGCGCGAACCTCTTCAATGTTGGATTTCAATTTTTCCAGCAGTTCGTTGTTCGGCGCGACCACCACCACCGGCATTTCAGCGTCAATCAGCGCCAGCGGACCATGCTTCAGCTCGCCGGCAGCATAGGCTTCCGCATGAATATAGGAGATCTCTTTCAGCTTCAGCGCCCCTTCCAGGGCAATGGGATACTGATCGCCGCGGCCAAGGAACAGCGCGTGGTGTTTGTCAGAGAAGTTCTCAGCCAGCGCCTCAATACGCTTGTCCTGCGAAAGCACCTGCTCAATGCGGCTCGGCAGCGCCTGCAGGCCATGCACGATATCATGTTCAATCGACGCATCCTGGCCTTTGAGACGCGCCAGTTTCGCCACCAGCATCAGCAGAACGGTCAGCTGCGTCGTGAAGGCTTTAGTCGAGGCGACGCCAATTTCCGTCCCGGCGTTGGTCATCATCGCCAGATCGGACTCACGCACCAGGGATGATCCAGGCACGTTACAAATCGCCAGCGACCCCAGATAGCCCAGCTCTTTCGACAGGCGCAGGCCGGCGAGGGTGTCCGCCGTCTCGCCGGACTGAGAGAGGGTGATCATCAGGCTGTTGCGACGTACGGCCGATTTGCGATAGCGGAACTCGGAGGCGATTTCAACATCGCACGGCACCCCTGCCAGCGACTCAAACCAGTAGCGGGACACCATACCTGAGTTGTAGGAGGTGCCGCAGGCGATGATCTGAATATGCTCGACCTTAGACAGCAGCTCGTTAGCCTGCGGGCCCAGCTCGCTTAAATCAACCTCGCCGTGGCTAATGCGCCCGGAGAGGGTATTTTTGATGGCGTTCGGCTGCTCGTAGATCTCTTTCTGCATATAGTGACGATAGATACCTTTATCGCCCGCGTCGTACTGCAGACTGGATTCAATATCCGGGCGCTGCACTTCGGCGCCGGATTTATCAAAGAGAGTCACGGAACGGCGGGTGACTTCCGCAATATCGCCCTCTTCGAGGAAGATAAAGCGGCGGGTAACCGGCAGCAGCGCCAGCTGATCGGAGGCAATGAAGTTTTCCCCCATCCCCAGGCCAATCACCAGCGGGCTTCCTGAACGAGCGGCCAGCAGCGTACCCGGATCGCGGGAATCCATGATCACGGTACCGTAAGCGCCGCGCAGCTGCGGGATAGTCCGCAGAACCGCATCACGCAGAGTACCGCCCTGTTCCAGCTCCCAGTGAACCAGGTGCGCAATAACCTCCGTGTCAGTCTCGGAGGCGAAAACGTAGCCCCTCGACTGCAACAGCTCGCGCAGCGGCTCATGGTTTTCGATGATCCCGTTATGCACCACCACAATATGGTCAGAAACATGCGGATGCGCGTTACCTTCAGACGGTTCGCCGTGCGTCGCCCAGCGGGTATGGGCAATCCCGGTACCGCCGTGCAACGGATGTTCTTCCAGCGCCTGGGCCAGCATCTGTACTTTCCCGAGACGGCGAACGCGGTTCATATGACCTTCGTTATCGACGACGGCCAGACCGGCGGAGTCATAACCGCGGTATTCCAGACGACGTAAACCTTCGAGAAGGATTTCAGCAATATCACGCTGCGCGACTGCGCCAACAATTCCACACATAGTTTTTAATTCCGATTTTGGCTGTATGCCATACGTTGTCGGTCAACCTGTTTACCCGTATTTTCGGGCGCCCCGAGCCTTGTAGAGAGTGGGGTTATTTTTATGGGTACTGCCGTGGGGGGAGGATTATTTTATCCCCTCACCCCGCTCTTTCCCCCGAAAAGGGCGAAAGAGAAATAGCGTTACTTTTTCTTCACCGGGCGCTGCCAGCCCTGTTTATGAACCTGCGGCACGCGGCTTAACACTAATTCATTATCGGCAACGTTACGCGTTACCGTTGTTCCTGCGGCAATGGTGACCCCCTTGCCGACGGTCACCGGAGCGACCAGCTGGCTGTCTGAGCCAACAAACACGTCATCGCCGATCACTGTTTTATGCTTATTTGCGCCATCATAGTTACAGGTGATGGTGCCCGCGCCGATATTCACGTTATCACCTATCTCGGCGTCTCCGAGATAGGAGAGATGCCCGGCCTTCGTGCCTTTACCCAGACGCGCCTTTTTAATTTCGACAAAGTTGCCGACGTGCGCGCCTTCGAGAAGCTCCGCGCCAGGGCGCAACCGTGCGAACGGCCCAATGGTACAGGCGGCCTCAAGATGAGCATCCTCTACCACGGTATAGGGGCTGATCTCGCAATCATCACCAATGGTGCTGTTCTTGATGACGCAGCCGGTGCCAATCTTTACCCGATCCCCCAGTACCACGTCACCTTCGAAGATAACGTTAGTATCAATTTCGACATCGCGCCCGTGTTTCAGCACGCCGCGCAGATCAAAACGCGCCGGATCGCGCAGCATAACGCCCGCGAGCAGCAGTTCTTCAGCCTTTTCAGACTGCCAGACGCGCTCAAGACGAGAGAGCTGCAGGCGGTTATTCACGCCTTCCACTTCGCTTAGACGCTGAGGATGAACAGCGGCAATTTCACGACCTTCTTCATAGGCCATGGCGATAATATCGGTGATGTAGTATTCACCCTGAACGTTGTTGTTGGTGAGCTTAGCCAGCCAGCGTTTAAGATCCGCGCCATTGGCGACCAGAATCCCGGTATTAATTTCCTGAATCCGGCGCTGCTCGTCGCTGGCGTCTTTATGCTCGACAATGCCCGTCACCGCTCCGTTATCGCGCGTAATGCGGCCGTAGCCGGTCGGATCGTCAAGCTTCACCGTCAACAGACCGATGCCGCCCTGCGGTTTCGCTTCCCGCAGACGCTTCAATGTTTCGACGGAAATGAGCGGCACGTCGCCGTACAGCATCAGGATATCTTCATCATCGCTGAAGAAGGGCGCCGCCTGCTGCATGGCGTGGCCGGTACCTAGCTGTTCGGCCTGCAGGACCCAGTTGAGGTTGTCTTCGTGCAGCGTCTGGCGAAGCAGATCGCCGCCGTGTCCATACACCAGATGTACGGCGGAAGCGCCTAATTCTTTAGCTGCATCAATAACATGCTGCACCATTGGCTTCCCGGCCAGCGAATGCAACACCTTAGGAAGATCGGAATACATGCGGGTACCTTTGCCAGCGGCAAGAATAACCACGCTCATCGGACTGTTTGACATACGCATCCTGACTGCTGTTGGAACGAAAAGTAAAAGCCTTTCACGTTGAAATATCTACATATTTTTCATCATGAAACGAGACGAAGATAAAACGCACAAGCGTAACGCTATACACCATTTTAGGTGGGTATTTTTAGTCAGCGCAAACCCGTTTAGCGCAAAAAAAGCATTTTAATGAGTGGCAATGCCGGCTATCCCTCTGCTTTTGCTGTTTTTTTGGCGGGTAAATAAAGAAAAGTCATAAAATAAAACACAGTTTTAATATTCATTAATTGTGACGTGATAAATAGAAACGCCATTTCATTTTCCTGATAATGCCGGTTAATAATTACCCAGGAGAAAAGAATGAATAACAAAATACCTTTGGCATTAACCCTTTGCAGTACGATGATCGCGCTACCGCTGCAGGCCAACGAAGGTCATCAGTGGCGGGCAATCGCCTTTGGGCAATCTACCGACAGCAATTTTTCCTCGAATGTTCTGCCGGAAAAAATTGGCGTCAACGATGTCACCATCGCCGGAAAAAAACTGACGCCGCAGGACGTCGCCGACCTCAGCCAGCCCATTACCATCGAGAGCCGGGGAGGTAAAATAGCCAATTCTCACGACGGACTGACCTTCTTTTACACCCGGCTACCGACCAGCCAGAATTTTATCCTGCAGGCTACGGTGACCGTCAATCAGTTTGGCCCGGAAAATGGCGCGCGTCCTGCGGCACAGGAAGGAGCAGGACTACTGGTGCGCGATGTAATAGGAGTTCCGCGTCAACAGCCGCTGAAGGTCGGTTACGAAGAGTTTCCGGCGGCATCCAATATGGTGATGAACGCCATTATGACGCAGGATAAAAAAGATGGCTCACATATCAAATTGCAGGCTATCAGCCGGGAAGGGATAACCCAACCGTGGGGCAATGCGGGCGCATCAATAAAGCGTCAGAGCTATAAAGAGAAAATCGATATCCAGCAAACGCCGACGTTCCAGCTCAGACTGGAACGCACCAACGACGGGTTTATTACCTCATGGGCAGCAACGGGCAGCGAGGAATGGGTGAGCCAGCAGGTTCCGCACGCCGATCTGGTTGCCCGGCAGGATAAAGAACATTACTACGTCGGCTTCTTCGCCTCACGTAATGCAAAAATCACCGTCAGCAACGCCTCGCTCACCACCTCAGCGGCACATACGGTTCCCTCCGCGCCGTATGTCGCTAAAGGCTGGCCGCCGGTTATGCAAATTGCTTCGGGAACAGTAAGCCAGAGCAAAGCTTACATCCTACAGGCGCGCACCAACAGCGATGGGCGCATCACCGTTCGTCAGGATGAAGTGGTGATCGGGCAGGATAAAACCGTGAAGGCCGGGGAAATGTTTACCCAGCCTGCCGTACTGAAAGATAAAAGCACGTTCGAAATCCGCTTCACCCCGGCCACCGGCGCTGAAACGCTGACCCAGACGCTGACGGTTGAACAGAGTCCCCATGTGACAGGCAATACGCTCTACGCCGCGCCAGAGGGACAACCTCAGGCAAAAGGGACGGCGGACTCGCCGCTGGATTTCGCCTCCGCTATCAAACTCGTCCCGCCCGGCGGGCAAATTGTATTAGCCGCCGGAGATTACCCGCAAACGACCATTCCTGTCAGCGCCAGCGGCCTGAAGGACAAAATCAAAACGCTAAAAGCCGACGGAAAAGCGGTGATTCACGGGCTGCTGCTGGATGCCAGCTACTGGCATATCGATGGGATTGAGATTACGGACAAGAGCCTGCGCGTACAGGGCAGCCATAACCTGATCGAGAACGTCACCGCGTATCGTAACGATGATACCGGCATTCAAATTTCCTCTCCGGCGGATGTTGGACGCCCGCTGTGGGCCAGCTTTAACCGGGTAGTGAATTCTGAATCCTTTAGTAACGAGGATCCGGGCAAAATTAACGCCGACGGCTTCGCGGTGAAAATGCGCGTAGGAGAGGGTAACCGGCTGGAGGGCTGTTACTCGCACGATAATATCGACGACGGTTTCGACCTGTTTAATAAAATTGAGGACGGTGCAAACGGCGTTGTGGCGATCGAGAACTCTATTGCCCGCAATAATACCAGTAACGGGTTTAAGCTCGGTGGGGAAGGGCAGCCGGTCGCCCACGAGGTACGTAACAGCATCGCCATCGATAACCATCTGGACGGTTTTACCGACAACTTTAACCCCGGCAAGCTGGTGGTGGTTAACAACGTCGCGGTAGATAACCAGCGCTTTAACTACCTGTTCCGCCCGAGTCCGTACGGTGCGCCGGAAACGCAGGGCACCTTCAGCGAGAACCTTTCCCTGCGCAGCCAGCCTGGGAAATATGACGATGCCGTTGTCGGGAATGTTGACGATAGCAACTATTTTATCCACGGCGGCAGAAGCATCAACGCTCAGGGCAAGCGCATTAACAGCGCCGATTATCAGACGCTGGCGCTGCCGGACCCACTGACGCGTGAGGCCGACGGCAGCTTCAACACCGGTAACTTCCTCAGCCGCAACTAACCCGCTATACGTGAAAAACATAAAGGTCGCCCTGGGGCGACCTTTTCACTTTCTGTCTGTTTCACACCGCATGTGTTGTCGTTTTAGTTAGCGGTACAGCGCAAAAACAGTCTGGAAAGTTGACTTCTTAGTGGTTGAACGTACCGAAGGTTACGTTCATAGCACTGAAGAAAGCGACGATTTTATTAAGCAGTTTCATGATCTCTTCCTGGATAGCGATTACGTTTTTGATGAATTTTTTTGTGACTCACATCACAAAAACAAGTCTACGCTTCATCTTTTAAACGATCAACAAAAATGAGACACGCATCACAAATTTTTAAACCCGCTTTTTAGTTTTGCTTTTTCTGAAACGAAGCCATAAAAAAAGCCAGCCTGGAAACCAGACTGGCTTTTAGCGTTCAAGCCGGTGTTACATCGCTTTTTTGGTCAACTCGATAACGCGCAGTTTAGCGATCGCTTTGGCCAGTTCCGCAGACGCCTGAGCGTAGTCCACGTCACCATGAGAGCTCTTAATGTGCTCTTCAGCCTTACGTTTCGCTTCCAGGGCTCGCGCTTCGTCGAGATCCTGGCCACGAATTGCCGTATCAGCCAGAACGGTCGTGCTACCCGGCTGCACTTCAAGAATGCCGCCTGACAGGTAGATAAATTCTTCGTGACCGTGCTGCTTAACGATGCGAATCATACCAGGCTTAATGGCGGTGAGCAGCGGCGCGTGCCCCGGGTAAATACCCAGTTCACCTTCGCTACCCGTTACCTGGATTTTCTCGACCAGACCAGAGAACATTTGTTTCTCTGCGCTGACGACGTCCAGGTGGTAAGTCATTGCCATATCACCCTCCGATTAAGGCGTTAAAGTTTTTTGGCTTTTTCCACGGCTTCGTCGATAGAACCGACCATGTAGAACGCCTGCTCCGGCAGGTGATCGTATTCGCCTTCCATGATGCCTTTAAAGCCACGGATGGTGTCTTTCAGGGAGACGTATTTGCCCGGAGAACCGGTAAATACTTCTGCCACGAAGAACGGCTGGGACAGGAAGCGCTGAATCTTACGCGCGCGAGCTACCACCAGTTTATCTTCTTCAGACAGTTCATCCATACCCAGGATGGCGATGATGTCTTTCAGTTCCTGATAACGCTGCAGGATGGACTGAACGCCACGAGCGGTGTCGTAGTGCTCCTGACCAACAACCAGCGGATCCAGCTGACGGCTGGTGGAGTCCAGCGGGTCAACTGCCGGATAGATACCCAGAGAAGCGATCTGACGGCTCAGTACCACGGTTGCGTCAAGGTGCGCAAAGGTGGTGGCTGGAGACGGGTCAGTCAAGTCATCCGCGGGTACGTATACCGCCTGTACGGAAGTGATAGAGCCGGTTTTGGTGGAGGTGATACGTTCCTGCAGAACGCCCATCTCTTCCGCCAGAGTCGGCTGGTAACCTACCGCTGAAGGCATACGGCCCAGCAGTGCGGATACTTCAGTACCGGCCAGGGTGTAACGATAGATGTTATCGACGAACAGCAGAACGTCACGACCTTCGTCACGGAACTTCTCAGCCATGGTCAGGCCGGTCAGCGCAACGCGCAGACGGTTTCCCGGCGGCTCGTTCATCTGGCCATACACCAGGGATACTTTATCGATAACGTTGGAGTCGGTCATTTCGTGGTAGAAGTCGTTACCCTCACGAGTACGTTCACCTACGCCCGCAAACACGGAGTAACCGGAGTGCTCGATCGCGATGTTACGGATCAGCTCCATCATGTTTACGGTTTTACCTACACCCGCACCACCGAACAGACCAACTTTACCGCCCTTCGCAAACGGACACATCAGGTCGATAACTTTGATGCCGGTTTCCAGCAGTTCCTGAGAGTTTGACAACTCTTCGTAGGAAGGTGCTGCGCGGTGGATAGCCCAACGCTCTTCTTCACCGATGTCGCCTTTCATGTCTACCGGTTGGCCCAGTACGTTCATGATACGACCCAGCGTTGCTTTACCTACCGGGACTTCGATCGGATGCTCGAGGTCTTTTACTTCCAGACCGCGACGCAGACCGTCGGAAGAACCCATGGCGATGGTACGAACAATACCGCCGCCGAGCTGCTGCTGAACTTCCAGCACCAGATTCTCACTACCATTTTGTACCTCAAGAGCCTCGTACACGCGCGGTACGGCATCCTGAGGGAATTCGACGTCGACCACGGCGCCGATTACCTGGACAATTTTTCCAGTAGCCATCTTGAATCCTCTACGAATTAACCTGGTTATACCGCGGATGCTCCACCGACGATCTCGGTGAGTTCCTGAGTAATGCTGGCCTGACGAGCTTTGTTGTATACCAACTGCAGCTCTTTAATCAGGCTGCCGCCATTGTCGGTCGCGGCTTTCATCGCCACCATACGTGCGGCCTGCTCGCTGGCCAGGTTTTCTACCACGCCCTGATAAACCTGAGATTCCACATAACGGCGCAGCAGGGTATCCAGCAGCGCTTTCGGATCGGGTTCATACAGGTAATCCCAGGATTTACGCTTCAACTCACCATCTTCTGAAGCCGGTAACGGCAGCAGCTGAGTGATGGTTGGAACCTGAGACATGGTGTTAATAAATTTGTTGCTGACAATATACAGCTTGTCCAGACGGCCTTCATCGTAGGCCTGCAACATCACTTTTACCGGACCAATCAGTTCGGACAGGGATGGGTTATCCCCCATACCCGTCACCTGGGCGACGACATTACCGCTAACGGAATTAAAGAACGACACGCCCTTGGAGCCGATCATTGCGAGTTCGCACTGAACGCCTTTATCGGACCATGCTTTCATTTCCGCCAGCAGCTTTTTGAACAGGTTAATGTTCAAGCCACCGCACAGACCACGGTCGGTAGACACCACCAGGTAGCCCACGCGTTTAACGTCGCGTTCTTCCAGGTAAGGGTGCTTATATTCCAGATTACCGTTCGCAAGGTGACCGATCACTTTGCGCATCGTATCTGCATAAGGACGGCTGGCCGCCATACGCTCCTGCGATTTACGCATTTTGGAAGCGGCGACCATTTCCATCGCTTTAGTGATCTTTTGCGTGTTCTGGACGCTTGCGATCTTACTACGTATCTCTTTTGCGCCGGCCATGAGCTTCTCCTCAATGCCTTGCGGCCTGCCCTAGAGCAAGCCGCCAGACTTTACCAGGATTGGGTTGCTTTGAAGGAATCGAGGATGCCTTTCAGCTTGCCTTCGATTTCGTCGTTATAGCCACCGGACTGGTTGATCTCTTGCATCAACGGAGCGTGATCACGGTCGACGTAAGCCAGCAGAGCGGCTTCAAAGCTACCGATTTTCGACAGCTCGACATCCGCCAGATAACCACGTTCTGCCGCGAACAGAACCAGAGACTGCTGCGCAACGGACATCGGCGCATACTGTTTCTGTTTCAGCAGTTCGGTCACTTTCTGACCGTGGTCCAGCTGCTTACGGGTTGCATCATCAAGGTCAGAGGCAAACTGGGAGAACGCCGCCAGTTCGCGATACTGTGCCAGAGCGGTACGAATACCACCGGACAGTTTCTTCATGATCTTGGTCTGAGCTGCACCACCAACACGGGATACGGAGATACCCGGGTTAACCGCAGGACGAATACCGGAGTTAAACAGGTTGGTTTCCAGGAAGATCTGACCATCGGTAATGGAAATTACGTTGGTCGGAACGAACGCAGAAACGTCACCCGCCTGGGTTTCGATAATCGGCAGCGCAGTCAGAGAACCGGTTTTACCCTTCACTTCACCTTTGGTGAAAGCTTCAACGTATTCGACGTTAACACGTGCAGCACGCTCCAGCAGACGAGAGTGGAGGTAGAATACGTCGCCCGGGAATGCTTCACGTCCAGGCGGACGGCGGAGCAGCAGGGAGATCTGACGATAAGCAACGGCCTGTTTAGACAGGTCATCATAAATGATCAGCGCATCTTCACCGCGGTCGCGGAAGTATTCACCCATTGCACAACCGGCGTACGGCGCCAGGTATTGCAGTGCGGCAGATTCAGATGCGGTTGCAACCACAACGATGGTGTTAGCCAGCGCGCCGTGTTCTTCCAGTTTACGTACCACGTTAGAAATCGTGGACGCTTTCTGGCCGATGGCTACGTAGACGCACTTGATGCCGGAATCACGTTGGTTGATGATGGCGTCAATAGCCAGCGCGGTTTTACCGGTCTGACGGTCGCCGATGATCAGTTCACGCTGTCCACGACCGATTGGGATCATGGCATCAACGGATTTATAACCGGTCTGCACCGGCTGATCGACGGACTGACGTTCGATTACGCCCGGCGCGATAGCTTCAACGGCGGAGAAGCCGTCGTGCTCCAGCGGACCTTTACCATCAATCGGTGCACCCAGGGTGTTAACCACACGTCCCAGCAGGCCGCGGCCAACCGGAACTTCAAGGATACGGCCAGTACATTTAACCTTCATACCTTCGGCGAGGTCAGCGTACGGACCCATCACAACTGCACCTACGGAGTCGCGCTCCAGGTTCAGTGCGATAGCGTAACGGTTACCCGGCAGAGCGATCATCTCACCCTGCATACAATCGGCCAGGCCGTGAATGCGGATAACACCGTCACTTACAGAAACGATAGTACCTTCGTTATGAGCCTCGCTCACAACATTGAACTGAGCAATGCGCTGCTTGATCAGTTCGCTGATTTCGGTGGAATTCAGTTGCATGCTCCAGTCCCCTTAAGACTGCAAGACGTCTGCAAGGCGTTCAAGACGGCCGCGTACGCTACCATCAATGACCATATCACCCGAACGGATGATTACGCCTGCCATTACAGACTTATCGATTTTGCAATTCAGCTTAACTTTGCGTGACAGACGTTTTTCCATCGCGGCGGTAATTTTCGCAAGCTGTTCGTCACTCATTTGAGCGGCAGAAATAACTTCTACCTCTGCGGTTGCCTCACTGGCAGCGCGCAGGTGAATGAACTGCTCGAGAACATCAGGGAGCGCTTTCAGACGACCATTTTCAGCCATCACCCGGATCAGGTTTTGACCATTTTCGTCCAGTTGCTCACCACAAACCGCGATAAACACATCAGAGAGCGTTTCCGGCGCCAGTGCGCCAGAGAGTAGCTCTGCCATTTCTTCGTTTTTAGTCACTTCAGCAACAAACGCCAGCATATCCTGCCAGCGTTCAACGCTGTTGTGTTCGACGGCAAAGTCAAAAGCTGCTTTGGCGTAGGGGCGAGCTACCGTTACAAATTCAGACATCAGCCCCTCCCTCCTTACAGTTCAGCGACAAGTTTATCCACGATGTCGCTGTTAGCAGCTTCATCCACGGAACGTTCGATGATCTTCTCGGCGCCAGCAACAGCCAGGATAGCAACCTGCTTACGCAGCTCCTCACGGGCACGTTTACGTTCGGCATCGATTTCAGCCTGCGCCTGTGCGACGATTTTGGTGCGTTCCTGTTCTGCTTCCGCTTTTGCTTCATCCAGGATCTGAGAGCGACGCTTGTTCGCCTGCTCGATGATTACCTGGGCTTCCGCTTTCGCTTTTTTCAGCTGGTCGGTCGCGTTGGCCTGTGCAAGGTCCAAATCTTTCTTAGCGCGTTCTGCAGAAGCTAAACCGTCAGAAATTTCTTTCTGGCGCTTTTCGATGGCAGCCATTAAAGGCGGCCATACATACTTCATGCAGAACCATACGAAGATAACAAACGCGATGGCCTGGCCGAGGATTGTTGCGTTCATGTTCACAGCACAATACCTCTTAAAAAATAACTCTGTGGCTTAGGTTTCTTTCGAACAACTTACTACGCGACGGCGAACATCACGTACAGACCCAGACCTACAGCGATCATCGGGATAGCATCCACCAGACCCATAACGATAAAGAACTGAGTACGCAGCAGAGGAATCAGATCCGGTTGACGCGCTGCGCCTTCCAGGAATTTACCCCCGAGGATGCCGATACCGATCGCAGCACCGATTGCCGCCAGACCCATCATCACAGCGGCAGCCATGTACAGCAGATCCATATTCAGGTTTTCCATGACAGTCTCCAGTTTGTTTCAGTTAAAACGTAGTATGTTGGTAAAAATCAATGCTCTTCAGATGCCATCGACAGATAGACGATCGTCAGAACCATGAAGATGAAGGCTTGCAGCGTAATAATCAGGATGTGGAAAATGGCCCATGGCACATTCAGAATCCACTGTGACCACCACGGCAACAGGCCAGCAATCAGAATGAAAATCAGCTCACCGGCATACATGTTGCCGAACAGTCGCAGACCCAGTGATACAGGTTTTGACAGCAGGCTTACCCCTTCAAGGATTAAGTTGACAGGAATGAACGCCCAGTGATTGAACGGCTGCAGGGTCAGTTCTTTAACGAACCCGCCCACGCCTTTCATTTTGATGCTGTAGAAAAGAATCAGGATAAATACGCCAAGCGCCATCGACAGAGTGATGTTAACGTCAGCTGACGGCACCACGCGCAGAGCAGGCAGACCGAGAACGTGTTCGCCGATCCAAGGGATAAAGTCGATAGGCAGCAGATCCATCAGGTTCATCAGGAATACCCAGACGAACACGGTGAGGGCCAGCGGAGCAATGACCTTGCTCTTGCCGTGATACATATCTTTGACGCTGCCATGGACGAAGCCGATGATCATCTCAATGAAGGTCTGGAATTTACCAGGTACGCCGGTTGTCGCCTTTTTAGCCACGCTGCGGAACATAAACAGGAATAACAGACCGAGCACCACTGAGAAAAACATGGAGTCAATGTTGAGCGTCCAGAAGGTGGCCGGGGGGTTGTGCGGATCCACCAGCGAGAATGTACGCAGGTCCAGCTGAAGGTTGTTCAGATGGTGGCCTATGTAATCCTGCGGCGTCATATTTTCTGAAGCCATGATGCCTTTTACCCTTTGTTGTTAATTACAGCTGGCGCCAGAACTTGTACCACCAGCACCAAAACCCACGTCACTATCAGCGGCAAAAATACCACTTTCAAAACCGCCAGCGCCACCGCCAGAAAGGCGAAGGTCAGCAACACCTTGAAGGCTTCACCAATGGCGAAGGACCAGGCCACTCGGCCTTTAGCTGGTGTATGCGCCTGATGACGCCAGGCAAAAATCATAAATATCATGTTTGGCAAAAGAACCGCCAAACCTCCACTCACCGCGGAGATGCCCCAGAAAGGGTCTTTGAGGCTGAACAGCAGTCCACTTGCTATTACTGCCAGTAACTGAATAAACAGAAGCTTACGAGCAACGTTTCGACTCAAGAGCGACACTGACATCACGTTTTTACTCCTGCTCCCTTCGAGGTATGTCGCGTGTCGTATAAAACGTCCTTTAAGACGAAGAGTCAAGCATCAAAAAGCGGACAAATTATACGGTGACGCCTCGTGATTTCAAACAATAAGTAGCAAAATAGTGAATAAATGTTTAATTATTTTCCGACAGACAACTTTTCATGCATTTCACCGATCTGTGAGCCGTCATGCAAAACTGCAAATACCGCGAAAAATCGGCAATTAAAGCGTGCATCAGATCACATAATAAACATTTTTCGCGAAATCGAATTAATTCTGTACATAAAACTCAATTTTTTATCCGTTTGATATTCAACATAAAAACCAGGTATTCTTTCTAAAACAATCCCATATACAATAAAAACCTTTTATTGACATTCATAATAAAAATTTAACATCAGTATGAAGTGCAAGCAGCGAGATTTTTAGCGTACTGATATTTTCAATGTTGACTATTCTGTTGGTAAAGCAACAGGGCCAAGTTAACGGAAAGAAAACCCCTGGTAACCCCAGGGTTAAAGACAGTCCGATAATACCCTGCCGTGACTTTTATTTTTGTAACATCCACGGACCGTGTTTTTTTCACATTTTTTGATAAAAATTAAATCATTTTTGGCTGAATCACCACAAGGTGACGCTCCCCTTCCAGCTGAGGCACATGCAGTTCGACAACTTCCTTAATGACGACCCCTTCCGGCAGATTTGCCATTTCATCTTCCTGCGCTAAGCCCTTGAGCGCATAAAAGTGACCGTTCTCTGCAGGTAAATGATGGCACCAGCTCACCATGTCATTCAGCGACGCAAATGCGCGGCTAATCACGCCGTCAAACGGCGGCTCTGCCGGGAACTCTTCCACACGGCTTTGTACCGGGGTGACGTTATCCAGTTTGAGCTCATGCTGGACTTGCCGAAGGAAACGTACTCGCTTGCCCAGACTGTCCAGCAGGGTGAAGTGGGATTCAGGACGCACGATAGCCAGCGGGATCCCCGGCAGCCCAGGCCCCGTACCGACATCGATAAAACGCGTTCCTTTAAGGTATGGCGCAACAACAATGCTGTCGAGGATGTGGCGTACCAGCATCTCGTCAGGATCGCGAACCGAGGTCAGGTTATAGGCCTTATTCCACTTATCCAGCATGCCAACGTAGGCGACAAGCTGGTTTTTCTGGTGATCGGTAAGTGAAATACCTGCTTCATCAAGCAGACGAGAAAGTTTGTTGAGCACGATCGTTACCTGTTTAAAAACAATGAGCCCGGAGGCGATACGCTTACCGGGCTGAGAAATTGACCTGACGGATATCTGATGCGCTATTCGCCCATGTATCGTTCAGTGGAATATCAGGCGCTACGGCGCAGCATTCCCTGCTTTTTTAACCACACCAGCAAAATCGAGATTGCCGCAGGCGTAATGCCGGAAATACGCGATGCCTGCCCTATCGAAGACGGCTTATGGTCGTTCAACTTGGCAATGACCTCGTTCGACAGCCCATTCACCTGGCGATAATCAAGCGTAGCAGGCAGCAACGTGTTCTCGTTGCGCTGTTGTTTCTCGATTTCATCCTGCTGGCGCGCGATGTAGCCTTCGTATTTTACCTGAATTTCGACCTGTTCAGCCGCTTGCTTGTCCTCAAGACCCGGCGAGAACGGCGTCATCTGCACCAGCTGTTCGTAGGTCATTTCCGGACGACGGAGCAAATCTTCACCGTTAGCTTCACGGGACAAAGGCGCCGTCAGTCGAGCATTCACTTCCGCAGCGCTTTCCGCCAGCGGATTAACCCAGCTGGTTTTCAGACGCTGACGTTCACGTTCAATGCTCTCAAGCTTCTCGTTGAAACGCGCCCAGCGTTCGTCATCCACCAGACCCAGTTCACGACCTTGTTCGGTCAGGCGCAGATCGGCGTTGTCTTCACGCAGCATCAGGCGGTATTCCGCACGAGAGGTAAACATGCGGTACGGTTCTTTGGTACCGAGAGTACACAGATCGTCCACCAGGACGCCAAGGTAAGCCTGAGAGCGGCCAGGCGCCCACCCCTCTTTCTCGGCGGAGAAACGAGCGGCGTTCAGGCCTGCCAGCAGGCCCTGAGCGGCGGCTTCTTCATAACCGGTGGTGCCGTTAATCTGGCCGGCAAAGAACAGACCATGAATAAATTTGCTTTCCAGCGTCGGTTTCAGGTCGCGCGGGTCAAAGAAATCGTACTCAATAGCGTAGCCAGGGCGAACGATTTTTGCATTTTCCATCCCCTGCATTGAGCGGACGATTTGCATCTGGACATCGAACGGCAGGCTGGTGGAGATGCCATTTGGATAAATTTCGTTGGACGTCAGGCCTTCCGGTTCAAGGAAAATTTGATGCTGGTTACGATCGGCAAAGCGCATGACCTTGTCTTCGATCGAAGGACAGTAGCGGGGACCGATCCCTTCAATCACGCCGGCATACATCGGGCTGCGATCGAGGTTATTACGGATCACGTCATGCGTTTTCTCGTTGGTATGCGTGACGTAGCACGGCACCTGACGCGGATGCTGCGAAGCATCTCCCATAAACGAGAAGACCGGCATCGGATTATCGCCGTGCTGCTGTGCCAGAACGCTGAAATCAATCGTCCTCGCGTCGATACGCGGCGGGGTACCGGTTTTCAGGCGGCTGACGCGCAGCGGCAGTTCACGCAAGCGGCGGGACAGCGGGATCGACGGAGGATCGCCTGCACGACCGCCGCTGTAGTTATCCAGACCGATATGGATCTTACCGTCGAGAAAGGTTCCGACGGTCAGTACCACCGCTTTGGCGCGGAATTTAAGCCCCATCTGGGTGACGGCGCCAACAACACGATCGTTTTCGACAATCAGATCTTCCACCGCCTGCTGGAAGATCATTAAATTAGGCTGGTTTTCCAGCGCGGTACGTACGGCCTGCCGGTACAGCACACGGTCAGCCTGAGCGCGAGTCGCCCGTACGGCAGGGCCTTTGCTGGCGTTTAGTATCCTAAACTGGATGCCGGCGTGGTCAATTGCCTTCGCCATCAGGCCGCCAAGCGCATCCACTTCTTTTACCAGGTGTCCTTTCCCAATGCCGCCAATCGCCGGGTTGCAGCTCATCTGCCCCAGCGTGTCGATATTGTGTGTCAAAAGCAGAGTCTGTTGACCCATTCGCGCTGCGGCCATCGCGGCCTCAGTGCCTGCATGACCCCCGCCAATGATGATGACGTCAAAAGGATCCTGATAAAACATGGTGGTATGCCTCGCATAAAGCGGTTTGAAAATAGAGTGAAGCCCGGGCCGTGGATTCTACTCAACTTTAGCCTTTCGAGAAAGCGCCGGGATCCTGAGTATTAAAAAGAAGATCTTTTATTTAGAGATCTGTTTTATTGTGATCTCTTATTAGGATCGGCTTGTCTTGTGGATAAGTCAGATCCGCGATTTAAGATCAAACGCTTAAGAAGGATCGCTTTCTGTGAATGATCGGTGATCCTGGTCCGTATAAGCTGGGATCAAAATGAAGGGTTATACACAGCACAAAAATCAGTCAAGGGTTATACTTTGGATAACTACCGGTTGATCCAAGCTTTTAAGCATAGTTATCCACAGAAGAAAGTATGATCTTTACAATTCTCAGAGCAAGTTTTTCCAGGATCCCAGCCAAATCTCGGCCGGATCTTCCGGAATTTCATGTTCGAGAACGTTAATTTTTAGCGTTTCACCGATCTGTTTTGCCCCGCAGGCGTTGAGCGCCGTCTCGAGCTTATCAATTGCTCCGCAGAAGGTATCGTATTCACGGCTACCGATGCCGACTGCGCCAAAACGGACCGCAGAGAGGTCGACCTGCTTCTCCTGAAGCGCTTCATAGAAAGGCAGAAGATTATCGGGAATGTCCCCGGCGCCATGCGTCGAAGAGATAACCAGCCAGATCCCTTCCGCCTGCAGATCGTCGATCAGCGGGCCGTGCTGAATAGTCGTGCTGTGCCCAGCCTCTTCCAGCTTTTCCGCCAGATGTTCTGATACATATTCTGCGCTACCCAGCGTACTACCGCTGATAAGAGTTATCTCTGCCATGATCGCCCGCTCCACTATTCAGAGTGGCGTATTGTACGCTGTGAGCGAGCTGGGATCTACCTGTGGAAAAATGTGGGATTAAAAAGCTCGATCACGGGCGGATGGTACGCATAATCGGGTTTTGCAGGACGATCAGCGTTTCAGTGGACTGAATTTCATCAATTGTTTGGATCTTGTTGATAAGTACATGCTGGAGCGCATCAATCGATCGGCACATCACCTTTATAAAGATGCTGTAGTGTCCGGTGGTGTAATAGGCTTCAGTAACCTCATCCAGGCTGTTTAGCCTGGCCAGCGCGGAGGGGTAGTCTTTCGCGCTCTTCAGAATGATGCCGATAAAACATCCCACATCGTAACCCAGCTGCTTGGGGCTGACGTCGATGCGTGCGCCGGTAATAATTCCGGCCTGCTTCATTTTCTCTACCCGCACGTGAATGGTCCCCGGGCTGACGCCAAACTGTTTTGCCAGTTCAGCATAGGCGGTGCGCGCGTTGGCCATTAAGGCCTCAAGAATGCCGCGGTCCAGATTGTCGATCTGATAATTTTCCATAGGTTTTTCTTATGAAGTTTGACGAATATTTCTATTTTAGCCTCAAATTTTAATGAATCAAAATCGATGCAGGCTTTTTGTTGTTGGATTATTGAATTGCAGCGCTGTTTTGTTGCTTAATCAATGGCAACAGGACGCAGGAGTTATAAAAAATGAAAACCGCATACATCGCAAAACAACGCCAGATTAGTTTCGTTAAGTCACATTTTTCCCGCCAGCTTGAAGAGAAGCTCGGCCTGATCGAAGTCCAGGCGCCGATCTTAAGCCGCGTGGGCGATGGGACCCAGGATAACCTCTCTGGTTGCGAAAAAGCGGTTCAGGTTAAAGTGAAAACACTGCCAGACGCCCAGTTCGAAGTGGTTCATTCACTGGCGAAGTGGAAGCGTCAAACCTTGGGACAACACGACTTCAACGCGGGCGAAGGGCTGTACACGCACATGAAGGCCCTTCGCCCCGATGAAGACCGATTAACTCCCATCCATTCCGTTTACGTTGACCAGTGGGACTGGGAGCGCGTAATGGGTGATGGAGAGCGCCACTGCGGCACGCTGAAAGCAACCGTTGAAGCGATCTATGCCGGGATCAAAGCGACCGAAGACGCCGTCAGTAAAGAATTTGGCCTCACGCCTTTCTTGCCGGAGACGATCCAGTTTGTTCACAGCCAGGAGCTTTTAAGCCGCTATCCGGATCTTGATGCCAAGGGCCGCGAGCGGGCGATCGCGAAAGAGCTGGGCGCGGTATTCCTGATCGGTATCGGCGGCAAGCTTTCCGATGGCCAGCGTCACGACGTTCGCGCGCCGGATTACGATGACTGGAGCACGCCTGCCGCTGAAGGCTATGCCGGTCTGAACGGTGATATTCTGGTGTGGAACCCGGTGCTTGAAGATGCATTCGAGCTCTCTTCAATGGGGATCCGCGTGGATGCCGACGCGCTGAAGCGTCAGCTCGCGATGACCGGCGACGAAGATCGCCTGCAGCTGGAATGGCACCAGGCGCTGCTGCGCGGAGAGATGCCGCAGACGATTGGCGGCGGCATTGGCCAGTCTCGCCTGACGATGCTGCTGCTGCAGCTTGAGCATATCGGCCAGGTGCAGTGCGGCGTGTGGCCAACCCAGGTTCGTCAAAGCGTTGCTGCGCTTCTTTAATCAGTGATTAACGCCGCCAGCGTCTCAGCAGGCGGCTACGCAACCCGGTATCAAAGCGCCAGATATGATCGAATACGCGCATAATGCCGGGCTTGCCGTGTACCGACATCGCCACCGCATGAAAACGATGTTGATGTTTATGCTGTAGCTCTCCCACCTTATTGATCACCTCATCCGGCAAGCGCTGGGCGATAAAATCAGAAATCACCACCGCATCCGCATCGACCCACTGCGGATTCTGCATACGCTCAATCACCGCCCGGAAGCAGCTGGCCAGATCGGTGCCGCCGCGAAAGCGCTGGCTCAAGAAACGAATCGCCTGTTCCAGCCCCTGCGGGCCGGTGAGTTCGTAGTGCACCACTTCGCTGGAAAACAGCATAATGAAGCAGCGGCGGTTATCCGCCAGAGCGACCCGCATCAGCGCCAGACAAAACGCCTTGGCGCACTGTTCATTGAAACCGCCCATTGAGCCGGAAGTATCGACGCAGACGATAAACGGCCCGCGCGGCTGTTCATCAACGTCCTGGCGCGTTACCGGCCGTTCGGTGATCTTTTCCTTCCACGCATCGCCGTGTAGTCGATAGGTCAGCAGCTGCTTTTCAACCAGCTTGCGGTAGAACTCAAACTCCAGCTCGGTGATGCCGAGGGTAGCCAGCTCAGGCGGCAGCAGACGTAGAATATCGTCGCTCTGCTGAAGACCGTCGACCTGCTCCGGTACGGTAGCCGGTTCGCGCACCAGGCTGCGGAAGGTCTCCATCGGCGCATCTTTTTTCGGCACCGCTTTCGCTTCACGCGAGCGCCCCAGCTGTTCGGCGAGCTGCATGAGTTCAGGTTGTTGGCTTAAAAAGTCCCCGTAGCGAACGATCAGCTGGTAATCGCCTCGCTTCAGCTCTCCGGCGCTCATGTCCCACAGGTGTCCCGCCGCATTATCATTTTCCACCAGCACGGGCTCGAGCTGGCCGCTGAGGGTCATGCGCTCCTGAACTTCGCTCAGCAGCTGATCGCGCTCTTCATCCAGCAGCTGCTGATTAAGAGAGGTTGCCTGCACCACCAGGCTCAGACGCCAGCGCTGAAGGAATAACGTGTGCAGCGCCGGCGTAAAGGTGCTGTTGTTGTCCACCAGCTGCTGCGCCTGGCTGGCAAAAGGGGAGTGCAGCTTATGCAGCTGGCTCAGAATTTGCGGCAGCTGGACGATAAACTGCGAGGTGGAAAGCCGCTGTGATTGCTGATAGCACTGAACTTCCGCATCCAGCTCGGGCGGGACGTTGGTCTCTTTTAGTCGCGATCTGACCGCTTCCCGCCAGCGAGGAATGTCGGCGGCGATAATATTTTTGAGCCGCGGAAATTTTTCAAAGAATACCGCGAGTTGAGGCGCTGCCAGCAGGGCCAGCAGCATCTCATCGATCATGCCCTCTTCGCCGACTGCCAGCATGACATTCAGTATGTCCAGCGTCATGACTGGCGGGCCTGTTTAATCTGCGTTCCCACGTCCTGCAGGCTGGCTTCAATGCGCCCCAGCCACTCGCCGGGAATAAACAGACATTTCTGCTGTTCGCTGAAGCGGTTATGTTGCTGATGCCATTCGTCGTCCAGCGCCTCCAGCTGTTGCCTGATTTCTGCCGGCATATTTTCCCGTGATTCGCTACCGGGCAGGGAGAGTCGCGACCCCTGCAGGCTCACATCGCGCACGACCAGATGCTGGCTGGTATCGACATCCATATTCAGCTGCTGGGCAAAACCAATGCCGTTGAGCTTGCCGCGGATCTCACCCCCTTTCTCCAGCCAGTGAGCAAGCTCTTCACGAACAAACGTAATATGAATCACTTCCAGGTCGTGCAGTTTTAGCGGCTGCTGGAGAAGCAGCGTTAGCGTGGGGTCCTGCACTTCAGCAGGCAGTTCATAATGAGGTTTACGGCTGAACATCCCGCCGAGACGGGTGACTTTTAGCGCGGTCTTATCGCTTTGCTGCTGTTGAAGCTGAATGCGCCGTTGAATAATCGACCCGAGGCGGGTGAGCATCGCCTGCTGCTGCCAGGCGTGGCTGGTCATTAAGGTCTCAATCTGCACGGACATCAGATTCATCGTCTCAATATTGTGCCACAGGCAATCCTTCAGCAGGATCAGGTCTATTGGCGCAATGGTGTCGCGGCCGCTGAAAAAGGCGCTGGCCTGCAGCAGACGAATGGCTTTTTTCCAGCGACGATCTGAGACGTAAGGCGCGTTTGGCAACGTATCCAGCTGCTGGCGCAGCTGGAAAATCAGTTCAAATACGCTGTCCGGTAGCTTCACGCTGCCGATATCCTGCTGCCATTGCAGAAATTCCTCGTCGCTGACCTGCAAACTCGCCGGGACAGGATTACTGTTCTCGTCCTGCTGGCTTATCAGCATTGAGCGGAAGTTCGTTTTATCCTGTACCTTATCCAGCCATAGGCGAATAAGCATACGATCGTATAAGGCTTCCAGACTGTTGTCTGCCTCCGGGAGCTCGTTCGACGCCGCCACCAGCAGGCGCATGGGGATCTTCTCTTCGGTCGCCCCGTTGCGGAAATGGCGTTCGTTTATCGCCGTCAGCAGCGTATTGAGAATCGCCGGGCCCGCTTTCCAGATCTCATCGAGAAAAACAATTTCAGCTTCCGGAAGATAGCCGGCGGTCAAACGTTCGTAGCGCCCTTCATCTTTCAGCGCCTGAATGGAGAGTGGGCCAAAGACCTCTTCCGGCGTGGAGAAACGAGTCATCAGGTATTCAAATGCGCGAGCCTGCTGGAAGGCGAACTTGAGGCGACGGGCAATCAGGCTTTTGGCGATCCCCGGCGGGCCCAGCAGAAAAACGCTCTCGCCGCTGAGGGCGGCAAGCAGGCAAAGGCGTATTGCGTGGCTGCGTTCGAAGAGTCCTTTTTCCAGCGCGGCGCTGAGCCGGGAAATTCTTTCTGCCAGTAAATGTGATTGAGCCATAATAGAGTTGCGTGCTTTTTAGAATGTCGTTGTTAGGTCGAGTATAGATGTTTGATTAGGGGTGGTAATAGCCTGAAGAATCGATTTATTTTCTTTGAGTCAGGTTAAGATGATGTCAGTTAGGGGTACGATTCAGCAAATAATCGTGCATACTGTGCGCTTTTTGTGGGCCAAGGGACTAGGCACACATTTGTTTTATAAACGAAAAGACTAGTCTATGAGCACTGATAATAAGCAATCGCTGCCGGCAATAACGCTGGCGGCAATCGGCGTGGTATACGGCGATATCGGCACCAGTCCACTGTATACACTTCGTGAATGTCTGTCAGGTCAGTTTGGCTTTGGCGTTGAGCGTGATGCTGTTTTTGGCTTCCTGTCGCTCATTTTTTGGCTATTAATTCTTACCGTTTCACTCAAATACATCACCTTCGTGATGCGGGCAGATAACGCCGGTGAAGGCGGGATCCTGACGTTAATGTCGCTGGCGGGGCGAAACACCTCCGCGCGCGCCACGTCCATCCTGGTGATCCTTGGGCTTATCGGCGGCAGCTTCTTTTATGGCGAGGTGGTCATTACCCCTGCCATCTCGGTGATGTCGGCGATAGAAGGTCTGGAAATTATCGCTCCGGACCTGGATACCTGGGTTGTGCCCATATCCATCATTGTCCTGACGCTGCTATTTGCCATTCAAAAGCACGGTACCAGCATGGTGGGTAAGCTGTTCGCGCCGATTATGCTGATCTGGTTCCTGCTGCTGGCGGTACTGGGCGCGCGCAGTATTTTCGCTAACCCTGAAGTGCTGCAGGCGTTGAACCCTTACTGGGCGGTTCATTTCTTCCTCGAATATAAAACCGTCTCGTTTGTGGCGCTGGGGGCGGTGGTGCTGTCGATTACCGGCGTGGAAGCGCTGTATGCCGACATGGGGCATTTCGGCAAATTGCCGATTCGCCTGGCCTGGTTTTCGGTCGTGCTGCCTTCGCTGGTACTGAACTACTTTGGTCAGGGGGCGCTGCTGCTTAAACATCCGGAAGCGATTAAAAACCCGTTCTTTCTGCTGGCGCCGGAGTGGGCGCTGATCCCAATGCTGATCATTGCCGCCCTGGCGACGGTTATCGCTTCCCAGGCGGTTATCTCCGGCGTCTTCTCTCTGACTCGCCAGGCCGTGCGTCTGGGGTACCTGTCGCCGATGCGTATTATTCACACCTCGGAAATGGAGTCCGGGCAGATTTACATCCCGTTTATCAACTGGCTGCTCTATATCTCGGTGGTCATCGTTATTGTTAATTTTGAGCACTCCTCGAATCTGGCGGCGGCATACGGTATTGCGGTGACGGGAACGATGGTGCTGACCACCATTCTGTTCACGACGGTGGCGCGGCAAAACTGGCACTGGAATAAGTTTATTGTGGCGCTGCTGCTGGTTGCCTTTATGTGCATTGATATCCCGCTCTTCTCCGCGAACCTCGATAAAATCGTCTCCGGCGGCTGGCTGCCTCTGACCCTCGGTCTGGTGATGTTTACCATCATGACCACCTGGAAAAGCGAGCGTTTCCGCCTTCTGCGTCGGATGCATGAGCACGGTAATTCTCTGGAGGCGATGATCTCTTCTCTTGAAAAATCGCCGCCGGTTCGCGTGCCGGGTACCGCTGTTTATATGTCCCGTGCGCTGAACGTGATTCCTTTCGCGCTGTTGCACAACCTGAAGCATAACAAGGTGCTGCACGAGCGGGTTATTTTGCTCACGCTGCGTACCGAAGACGCGCCGTACGTACATAACGTTCGTCGCGTGCAGATTGAACAGATATCGCCGTCGTTCTGGCGCGTCGTTGCCAGCTACGGCTGGCGCGAAACGCCGAACGTCGAAGAGGTTTTCCACCGCTGCGGGCTGGAAGGCCTGAGCTGCCGGATGATGGAGACCTCCTTCTTTATGTCGCATGAGTCGTTGATCATCGGCAAGCGGCCGTGGTATCTGCGCCTGCGCGGCAAGCTGTATCTGCTGCTGCAGCGCAACGCCCTGCGGGCGCCGGACCAGTTCGAAATCCCGCCTAACCGGGTTATTGAGCTCGGCACCCAGGTTGAGATCTGATTCGCTAAGGCCCTTCTTGATGAAGGGCTTTTTTGTTTTATCTGCTCGCTTCAGACTTATCTCGCTGCTGCGTTGCGAAACGTTTCGATGATGATCACAATTCTCACATCTGGTGATGGTTTTCTGTTCTCTTATTGCTAATACTTATACCAGCGAAACGTTTCGCTAATGGAGCAAAAGAGAAAATGAAAAAAGGTACCGTCCTCAATGCTGATATCTCGTCGGTCATCTCCCGTCTGGGGCATACCGATACGCTGGTTGTTTGCGACGCTGGTTTACCGGTTCCCCGCAGCAGCACGCGTATTGATATGGCGTTAACCCACGGGGTTCCCTCCTTTATGCAGGTTCTGGAGGTGGTGACGAGCGAAATGCAGGTTGAAGCGGCTATCCTGGCGGAAGAGATTAAAACCCTTAATCCGCAGCTCCATGCGACGTTGCTCACTCACCTTGAGCAGCTGCAGCAGCACCAGGGAAACACCATTGAAATTCGTTACACCAGTCATGAGCAGTTTAAAAAAGAAACCGCAGACAGTCAGGCGGTGATTCGCAGCGGGGAGTGTTCCCCGTATGCGAACGTTATTCTCTGTGCCGGCGTGACGTTCTGAGGTCGCCGATATGGAAGCCTTATTGCAACTAAAAGGGATCGATAAAGCGTTCCCTGGCGTCAAGGCGCTCTCCGGCGCCTCGCTAAATGTCTATCCAGGCCGCGTGATGGCGCTGGTCGGGGAGAACGGTGCCGGCAAGTCCACCATGATGAAGGTGCTGACCGGTATCTACTCCCGCGATGCCGGTTCGCTGCTGTGGTTGGGGAAAGATACCACCTTCAACGGACCTAAATCTTCTCAGGAAGCCGGAATCGGCATCATTCACCAGGAACTCAACCTGATCCCCCAGCTGACGATCGCCGAGAATATTTTCCTCGGTCGTGAGTTTGTGAATCGCTTTGGCAAAATTGACTGGAAAACGATGTATGCCGAAGCTGACAAGCTATTGGCAAAGCTGAACTTACGCTTCAACAGCCAAAAGCTGGTGGGCGATTTGTCGATCGGCGATCAGCAGATGGTCGAGATCGCTAAGGTGCTGAGCTTTGAGTCGAAGGTCATCATTATGGATGAACCCACCGACGCGCTAACCGACACCGAGACCGAATCCCTGTTCCGCGTGATCCGCGAACTGAAATCGCAGGGGCGCGGTATTGTCTATATCTCTCACCGTATGAAAGAGATCTTCGAGATTTGCGATGACGTCACGGTCTTCCGCGATGGGCAGTTTATCGCCGAGCGCGAAGTGGCCAGCCTGGATGAAGATCTGCTGATTGAGATGATGGTTGGCCGCAAGCTGGAGGATCAGTATCCGCATCTGGACAAAGCCCCGGGCGCGGTTCGCCTTAAGGTCGACAACCTGTGCGGCTCAGGGGTGGAGAACATCTCCTTTATTCTGCGCCAGGGCGAAATCCTCGGCGTTGCCGGGCTGATGGGCGCCGGACGAACCGAACTGATGAAGGTGCTCTACGGTGCGCTGCCGCGCAGCAGCGGGTCGGTTACCCTGGATGGGCATGAGGTCATTACGCGTTCTCCGCAAGATGGCCTGGCCAACGGCATTGTTTATATCTCCGAAGACCGCAAGCGCGATGGTTTAGTGCTCGGTATGTCGGTTAAAGAGAATATGTCGCTCACCGCGCTGCGTTACTTCAGTCGCGGCGGCGGTAGCCTGAAGCATAAAGATGAACAGCAGGCGGTAGGCGATTTTATCCGCCTGTTTAATGTGAAAACGCCGTCGATGGAGCAGGCTATTGGGCTGCTATCGGGCGGTAACCAGCAGAAGGTGGCGATTGCCCGCGGCTTGATGACCCGTCCGAAGGTGCTGATCCTTGATGAACCGACCCGCGGCGTCGACGTCGGGGCGAAGAAAGAGATCTACCAGCTGATTAACCAGTTTAAAGCCGAAGGCCTGAGCATCATTCTGGTCTCTTCGGAGATGCCGGAAGTGCTGGGCATGAGCGATCGCATCATGGTGATGCATGAAGGGCACCTCGGCGGTGAATTCACACGCGAGCAGGCCACCCAGGAAGTATTGATGGCTGCCGCTGTGGGCAAGCTTAACCGTGTGAATCAGGAGTAAAAAAGATGAATAACCCGGCTGTTTCTGGTCGTCGCTACTTCACAAAAGCGTGGCTGATGGAGCAAAAATCGCTGATTGCCCTGCTGGTGCTGATTGCGATTGTCTCGACCATGAGCCCCAACTTTTTTACCGTAAATAACCTGTTCAATATTCTGCAGCAGACTTCAGTTAACGCCATTATGGCGGTTGGGATGACGCTGGTTATCCTGACTTCGGGCATCGACCTGTCCGTCGGCTCCCTGCTGGCGCTGACCGGCGCGGTGGCGGCTTCCATTGTCGGGATTGAGGTCAACGCGCTGGTGGCGGTGGCCGCTGCGCTGGCGTTAGGTGCGGCAATTGGCGCCGTGACCGGCGTGATCGTGGCGAAAGGGCGCGTACAGGCATTTATCGCCACGCTGGTCATGATGCTGCTGCTGCGCGGCGTGACGATGGTGTATACCAACGGCAGCCCGGTAAACACCGGCTTTACCGACAACGCCGATCTGTTTGGCTGGTTCGGGATTGGCCGTCCGCTGGGGATCCCAACGCCGGTGTGGATTATGGCGATCGTCTTCCTGGCCGCCTGGTACATGCTGCACCATACCCGCCTGGGTCGTTATATCTACGCGCTCGGCGGCAACGAAGCGGCAACGCGTCTTTCCGGCATCAGCGTGAATAAAGTTAAAATCATCGTCTATTCTTTGTGCGGCATGCTGGCCTCGCTGGCCGGCATTATTGAGGTCGCGCGTCTCTCTTCCGCGCAGCCGACGGCGGGCACTGGATATGAACTGGATGCGATTGCGGCGGTGGTGCTCGGCGGTACCAGCCTTGCGGGCGGTAAAGGCCGTATTGTCGGGACGCTGATTGGCGCGTTGATCCTTGGCTTTCTGAACAACGGACTGAATTTATTAGGCGTTTCATCCTATTACCAGATGATCGTGAAAGCGGTGGTTATTTTGCTGGCGGTACTGGTAGATAACAAGAAGCAGTAACTGATAACTCTACAGGACATCTTAACTATGAATATGAAAAAACTGGCGACCCTGGTCTCTGCTGTAGCGTTAAGTGCGACCGTAAGCGCAAACGCGATGGCAAAAGACACTATCGCTCTGGTTATCTCAACCCTTAACAACCCGTTCTTTGTCTCGCTGAAGGATGGCGCGCAAAAAGAAGCGGACAAACTGGGCTATAACCTGGTGGTTCTGGACTCTCAGAATAACCCGGCCAAAGAGCTGGCTAACGTGCAGGATTTAACCGTTCGTGGTACTAAACTGCTGCTGATCAACCCAACGGATTCCGATGCGGTGGGTAACGCCGTGAAGCTGGCTAACCAGGCGAAAATTCCGGTTATCACCCTCGACCGTCAGGCGTCAAAAGGCGACGTGGTGAGCCATATCGCGTCTGATAACGTGCTGGGCGGTAAGATGGCCGGTGACTATATCGCGAAGAAAGTCGGTGAAAGCGCGAAGATCATTGAACTACAGGGCATTGCCGGGACGTCCGCGGCGCGCGAGCGTGGCGAAGGTTTCCAGCAGGCCGTTGCTGCGCATAAGTTTAACGTTCTGGCCAGCCAGCCGGCAGATTTTGACCGTACCAAGGGCCTGAACGTCATGCAGAACCTGCTGACGGCGCATCCTGATGTACAGGCCGTATTCGCCCAAAACGATGAAATGGCGCTGGGCGCGCTGCGTGCCCTGCAAACGGCAGGCAAATCTGATGTGATGGTTGTTGGATTTGACGGCACTCCGGATGGCGAAAAAGCGGTAAATAGTGGCAAACTGGCAGCGACCATCGCCCAGTTACCGGAGCAGATCGGCGTGAAAGGCGTTGAGACAGCCGATAAAGTGCTGAAGGGCGAAAAAGTGGAAACCAGCTATCCGGTTGAGTTGAAACTGGTCATTAAGCAATAATGTGCGATTCGGATCGGCGACGGTCCGAGGGACAACATAATAAAGAAAAGCAGGGCATGCGCCACCGGATTCCGGTGGCGCGCTTTCCGGGAATATTGATTATGAAAACCGCAGGCAAACTTGTCGTCCTTGGCAGTATCAACGCCGATCACATCCTGAATCTTGACGCCTTCCCAACGCCGGGTGAAACCGTTACCGGTCATCACTATCAGGTCGCTTTTGGCGGTAAGGGCGCAAACCAGGCGGTTGCTGCCGGACGCAGCGGAGCTAATATCGCCTTTATCGCCTGTACCGGCGATGACGATATTGGCGAACGCGTTCGTCGTCAGCTGGAAAGCGATAATATCGACGTCGCGCCGGTCAGGGCCGTTGCCGGAGAATCAACCGGCGTGGCGCTGATTTTTGTTAACGCTGAAGGTGAGAATACTATCGGTATTCATGCTGGCGCTAACGCCGCGCTCAGCGTGGCTCAGGTTGATGCGGAAAAAGAGCGTATTGCCGGCGCGCAGGCGCTGCTGATGCAGCTGGAATCGCCGCTGGAAAGCGTACTGGCCGCGGCGAAAATCGCTCACCAGAATCAAACCTCAGTTATCCTCAATCCGGCGCCGGCACGTGAACTGCCCGATGAACTGCTCACACTGGTGGATATCATTACCCCTAACGAGACCGAAGCGGAAAAGCTCACCGGCGTTCGCGTAGAAAGCGACGATGATGCGGCAAAAGCCGCCAAAGTGCTCCATGATAAAGGTATTGGTACGGTGATCATTACGCTTGGCAGCCGTGGCGTATGGGCCAGCAGCGAAGGTGAAGGTCGTCGGGTTCCCGGTTTTAAAGTGCAGGTGGTTGATACCATCGCCGCTGGCGATACCTTTAATGGTGCGCTGGTCACCGCGCTGCTTGAAGGTAGCGAACTGGCGCAGGCGATTCGTTTTGCCCATGCCGCCGCCGCTATCGCCGTCACCCGCAAAGGGGCTCAGCCCTCCGTGCCCTGGCGAAAAGAAATAGACGAATTTTTACGTCAACAGGGGTAACGATTGGCTACCATGAAGGATGTAGCCCGCATTGCGGGCGTTTCCACTTCGACGGTTTCTCATGTCATCAACAAAGATCGTTTCGTTAGCGAAGCTATTACCGCTAAAGTCGACGCCGCGATTAAGAGCCTGAACTACGCGCCGTCTGCGCTGGCGCGCAGCCTCAAATTAAATCAAACCCGCACCATAGGCATGCTCATTACCGCCAGTACCAATCCGTTTTACTCGGAGCTGGTGCGCGGCGTGGAGCGCAGCTGCTTTGAACGGGGTTATAGCCTTGTGCTGTGTAATACCGAAGGCGATGAACAGCGGATGAACCGTAATCTGGAGACGCTGATGCAAAAGCGCGTCGATGGTTTACTGCTGCTGTGCACTGAAACGCATCAACCTTCGCCGGAGATTATGCAGCGCTACCCTTCTGTACCGACGGTGATGATGGACTGGGCGCCGTTCGACGGCGATAGCGATCTGATTCAGGATAACTCTCTACTGGGCGGCGATATGGCGACGCAGTATCTGATCGACCAGGGCTATACGCGGATTGCCTGTATTGCGGGTCCGCTGGATAAAACTCCTGCCCGACTGCGCCTGGAGGGATATCAGGAAGCGATGGCCCGAGCCGGACTCACGGTACCTGAAGGATATGTGATTAGCAGCGATTTTGAGTTTGGCGGCGGTTTCAGCGCCATGCAGAAGCTGCTCATGCTGCCAGCGCTGCCGCAGGCGGTGTTTATCGGTAACGATGCGATGGCGGTAGGCGCCTATCAGGCCCTTTATCAGAGCGGTCTGCGTATCCCACAGGATATGGCGCTGGTAGGCTATGACGACATTGAACTGGCGCGCTATATGACGCCGCCGTTAACCACAATTCATCAACCGAAAGATGAACTGGGCGAGCTGGCCATCGATGTGCTGATTCACCGTATGGCCGACCCGGGACAAAAACAGCAGCGCGTACAGTTAACCCCCGAGCTGGTGGTTCGCGGCTCAGCCTAACGCTTGTGCCGCTCCTTAATCAGGTTGCGGCCATCTTTTGCTCTTAATAAGGTAAATACCAGCGCCGATACCACGGTGATAACCCCCATGGTAATAAAGGTGTAGTGAAACTGCTCGATGGTATTTGCGCTATCGAATCCTTCATAAAACCGCAGCACCGCCGCGCTAACGGCGACCCCGAGACTGATCGATAGCTGCTGCGTCACGGCCAACATGCTGTTGCCGCTGCTGGCGTTTTCATCGGTTAAATCGGCGAGCGTGATGGTGTTCATGGAGGTGAACTGGGTGGACATTGCCATTCCCAGAATGAAGAGCGGCAGCAGCAGCATCCAGATCGACATATCCGGCGATTGCAGCGAAAACTGAGCGATCATCAGGCCAATAAATATCGTGACCCCAACCAGCGTTTTACGGTAACCAAACCAGCGAAGAATCTGGGTGACGGTTGATTTCGCAATAATCGAACCGATAGCCGTAGGCGCTATCATGCAGCCAGCAATAATCGCCGGATAACCGAAGCCAACCTGTAACATCAGCGGCATCAGGAACGGAACGCAACCGGTACCCAGGCGCGTGGCCAGGTTGCCCGCAATCCCGACAGAGAAAGTATGCGTCTTAAATAAAGAAAGCGAAATGAGCGGCGTGGGATGGCGGCGAGCGTGACGAATATAGGCCCACAGTAAAACGATGCTCAGGGCGATTACCGCCAGAGCCATCCATGTGGCGACAATTTTCTCGCCAAACAGCTCGATTCCGCTGGAAAACAGAACCAGGCTCAGGCCAAACAGGATAAAACCGAGCGTGTCGAAGCGGCGCCGTGGCGTGGTGAAATCCGGCATATACTTGCGGGCATACACGATCCCGATAATACCGATGGGAATATTAATCAGGAAAATCCAGTGCCAGCTGGCCCAGGTCACCAGTACGCCGCCGAGCACGGGACCGAGGATAGGGCCGACCAGTCCAGGCATCGTGACGAAGTTGAGCACCGGCAGCAGTTCGCTGCGCGGATAGGCGCGCAGTAGCGCCAGCCTGGCTACCGGCATCATCATGGCCCCGCCGATGCCCTGAATGACGCGGAAGATAACCAGTTCCATCAGGGAGTTGGAAAGCGCGCAGGCCAGGGAACCGAGGGTAAACAGGCTGACGGCGATGATAAACACTTTTCGCGTGCCGAAGCGGTCGGCCAGCCAACCGCTGACCGGGATAAGCATGGCCACCGTCAGCGTATAGCTGATAATGGCCGACTGCATCGCTAGCGGTGAACGGTTGAGACTATGAGCGATAGCGGGAAGGGCTGTATTCAGAATGGTGGCGTCGAGCGCCTGCATAAAAAAAGCCATCGCTGCGATCCATGGCAGCCCGGCCATACTGCGGGCTTTCTTTTTGGTCATTCGATACCTTTGCTATTTGTCGGAATGGTTGGGAGCGCTCAACAACGCCTGGCAGGTGCTCAGCGCCCGCAAGCCGTCGCTATCCAGAATGGCATCAACGATTGCCTGGTGCAGATCCAGTTTCACCACTTCATTCTGCGTAATCGACGTGAAGTAGGTGTGATAGACAGAATGAAATAAAGAAGCGAAAGAGATCAGGAAAGGGTTGCCGCTCATTTCATATATATGTTCATGCCAGGCCATATCGACTTCAATCCAGCGTTCGCGCTGAAAGTTCCTCTTCAGCTCAACCATCTCCTCCATCAAAGCGTTGAGCTGGGCTTTTTGCTCCGGCGTCCCTGAGGTTGACGCCAGAAAACAGGCTTGAGGTTCCAGACTGCCGCGCATCACGAGGAAATGGCTGACAACATCGGAGAAGTTATCTTCTGTTAACCACCAGGCCAGGAGTTCTTTATCGAGAAAGTTCCAGCTGCTGCGTGGCATCACCCGCGTTCCGATGCGCGGTCGTGGTAAAAGCATGCCTTTTGCCGCTAGCGTCTTCACCGCTTCACGCACGGCGGTGCGGCTCACGCCAAACTGCTCGCCCAGTTCCATCTCGCCTGGAAGGATACTTTCTGGCTGATATTCACCGATCAAAATTTTTTGAGCCAGCTTCTCCGCTAATACCCAGGAGATATTCTTTTGTGCCGCCAACTGCTGTGCGCTTAAAGACATACGTGCCGTTCCTTTCTCTTTTTTACCTTACCAGTATGCCATCTGGCGGCTTACTTCGTTGGTTAAAACGGCAAAACGTCGGTTTTTTGCTACATTACGCGCCGTAATGATGAAAAAAGAGGCGGTTAAAAAGTTTTTTGCATTTAGCCCTTGTCACTTCGGAATAACTCCCTATAATGCGCCTCCACTGACACGGAACAACGGCTTACAGCCCGCCGGGTCAGCGGGATTCAGCGATGAATACCGGCAGAGAAAAGCGAAATTAAACGCTTGACTCTGAATGAGGAAAGCGTAATATACGCCACCTCGCAACGGTGAGCGAAAGCCGCGTTGCACTGCTCTTTAACAATTTATCAGACAATCTGTGTGGGCACTCAAAGTGACATGGATTCTTAACGTCGCAAGAC